>NZ_JBFAQT010000019.1:0-136161 GCF_040678895.1 Kitasatospora sp. NPDC049258 | reverse complement strand
CCTCTTCCGGTCCGGGTACGTGGTTCGTTCGCGCTCTGACCCACGGCGTGTACCCCGACCATGCCGAACCGACCCCGCCCACACACACCCTTCACAGCTTCCGGCCCCCACGGGCACGCCCGCACACCCGCATGCCGGCGCCGGGCCGGGGTAGGCGAGGGCCGGTCCGAACGGGCCGAACCACGGTAGGAGGTCGGCACCATGGGAATCGGTGGTTGCGTCATCGTGCTCGCACTCGGGGCGATCCTCGCCTTCGCCGTCGACTGGCACATCTCGGGGGTGAACCTGCACCTGGCAGGCGTGATCCTGATGCTGGCCGGGCTGATCGGCCTGATCGCCTACGTCCGGGTGCTGCGCCGCCGCCGCCTCGGCGGCCTGCGCGGCGCGGAGGTGGTGGAGGAGCGGCGGTACGTCGACTGAGCGCGGACGGCCCGGCGGCGGGCGGCCGGATCGGCCGCCCGCCCCGTGCGCCCTACAGCTCGGGCAGCGGCGGCGCCGCCTTCGCCGGTGCGTCGGCCAGCGCGGCGAGCGCGATCCGCACGCCCTCGGCGAGCTGCGGGTCGAGGTCCGCGGCCCACTGGTGCGGGGCGATCGGCACCTCGACGTCCGGGTCGACCCCGTGGTTCTCCACCCCCCAGCCGTAACCCTCCAGCCAGTAGGCGTACTTGGGCTGGGTCACGCCCGTGCCGTCGACCAGCGCGTACTTGCTGTCGATCCCGATCACCCCGCCCCAGGTCCGGGTGCCGACCACCGGGCCGATCGCCAGCGCCTGGATGGCGGCGTTGACGATGTCGCCGTCCGAGCCGGAGAACTCGTCGGCCAGCGCCACCACCGGGCCGCGCGGGGCGTCGTCCGGGTAGGAGGTCGGGTTGGCCAGGTCGCGGGCCCGGGCCCAGCCGACGATCCGCCGGTTGAGCTTCTCGATGATCAGCTGCGAGGTGTGGCCGCCCCGGTTCTCCCGCAGGTCGACCACCACGCCCTCCTTGGCCACCTCCACCCGCAGGTCGCGGTGCAGCTGCGCCCAGCCGGCGCTGACCATGTCCGGGATGTGCAGGTAGCCGAGGCGGCCGCCGGACAGCTCCCGGGTGGCGGCCCGGCGGCCGGCCACCCAGTCGTGGTAGCGCAGCGCCTCCTCGTCGGCCAGCGGCACCACCACCGGGTGCCGCTCGCCGGTGCCGTCCTTGGCCGTCACGGTCAGCTCCACCGGCTGCCCCGCGGTGCCCGCCAGCAGCGGGGCCGGCCCGGTCACCGGGTCCACCGGGCGGCCGTTCACCGCCACGATCGCATCGCCCGGCCGCAGCGCCGCACCGGGTGCGGCCAGCGGGGAGCGCGCCCGAGGGTCCGAGGACTCGCCCGGCAGGATCCTGGCGATCCGCCAGAGATCGCCGTCCCGCACCAGGTCCGCGCCGAGCAGCCCCTGCCGGCGGGCCTCCTCGGTGCCCCGGCCGCGGGCCCGGACGTACGCGTGCGAGGTGCCGAGCTCGCCGACCGTCTCCCAGAGCAGGTCGACCAGGTCGTCGTAGGTGCCGACCTTCTCGACCAGCGGGCGGTAGCGCGCCAGCACGCCCGTCCAGTCGACGCCGTTCATGTCGGCGCGCCAGTAGTTGTCGCGCATCAGCCGGCCGTTCTCGTCGAACATCTGCCGCCACTCGGCGGCCGGGTCGACGGTGACCCGGACCCGGGCGAGGTCGACCTCCAGGTCGTCGTCCTCCCCCGCCTTGCTCTCCGCCGGGAGCACCCGCAGCCGGCCCTCGTCCAGCACCACCAGCCGGCTGCCGTCGCCGCTGACGGCGTAGGAGTCCACCCCGGCGACGAGCTCCTCGGCCCGGCGCCTGGTGAAGTCGAACCGCTCCAGGGCGGGCCGCGGGTGGCTGTCCTCCAGCGAGGCCGCGATGTCGCCCAGCTCGCCGAGCAGCGGCAGCCTGGTCCAGAGCACCCCTTCCTTGGTGGCGTGCAGGCTGCCGAACTGGCCGCCCTCGACCGGGAACGGGATGATCCGGTCGGCGATGCCCTCCAGGTCGACCCGGGTCACCGGGGGCTTCTCCTCGCCCTTGCCCGCGGCCTCGGTGGACTCCGTGGACTCGGCGGCCCGGCCCTCCTCGCCGGCCTTCGCCGGCTCCTGCGACTCGCCGCCCGCCGGCCGGCCGGCCCGCTGCGGGCCGAAGGGTGACGGGGTGTCGGCCGCCAGCGTGAGCAGGTAGGGCCGGGCCCCGGTCGGGAACGACAGGTCGAAGACGTACGAGTCGTAGACCGGGTCGAAGTTGCGGACCGAGAGGAAGGCCAGGTGCTTGCCGTCCGCCGTGAAGGCCGGCGAGTAGTCCGTGAACCGCTGCGGGGTCGCCGCCGCGACGGTGCGGTCCGCCAGGTCGGCCAGCATGATCTGGCGCAGGCTCCACGGGCCCAGGGTCGGCTGGGACCAGGCCAGCCAGCCCGAGTCCGGGCTGAACACCAGGCCGCTGACCTCGCCGTCACCGCTGCGCACCAGCTCGTGCACGGCGCCGTCGGCGAGCTCGACCAGCAGCAGCCGGCCGTCGTGCGCGGCGACCGCCAGCCGGCCGCCGTCCGGCGCGACCGCCAGGTCCAGCACCCGGCCGAGCTGCCCGGCCGCGAACCGGCGGCGCTCGGCGCCCAGCACGGCGGGGGCGTACTCGATCGCGTCCTCGCCCTCGGCGTCGGTCACCCAGACCACGCCCTGCGCGCCGTCCTTGCCCGGGACCACCCTGGCCAGCCGGGCCCGGGTACCGGGGGTCTGCTCCAGCACCCGGGCCGGCCCCTCGCGGTGCGTCAGCCAGTGCACGCTGCCGCGCACCACCACGGCGCTGGCCCGGCCGGTGCGGTCCGGCGCCACCGTCTCCAACTGCCCGGCGGCCGGGGTGGGGTGGGGCTGGCGGTCGGTCCGCGGACCGGCCGGGCGGACGTCCAGGCGGCGCGGCTCGGCACCGTCCAGGTCGTCCAGCAGCCACAGGTCGCCGCCGCTGTGCCAGATCACCCGGGTGCCGTCGGTGGTGGCGTTGCGGGCGTAGAAGCCCGGTGCCTGGGCGCCGCCGGCACCGTGCCGGCGGAGGTCCGAGCCGTCCGGCAGGCTGGAGTACAGCTGCCCGACGCCCTCGTGGTCGGAGAGGAAGGCGACCCGGCCGCCCACCCAGAGCGGGGACTCGATGTTGCCGTCCAGGTCCGCGTGCAGCCGCCCGAACTCCTGGGCGCCGATCCAGAGTTTGCCCGCGGTGCCGCCCCGGTAGCGCTTCCACCAGGCCGGCTCCCGGCTGATCGCGGAGAGCAGCAGCACCCGGTCGCCCGCCGGCTCGTAGGCCAGCCCGCCCACCGGGCCGTACGGCAGCCGGGTCGGCTCGCCGCCGTCCAGCGGCAGGGCGAACGCCCAGGAGCGCCGGATGGTGGCCTGCCCCGCGGTGGTGGTCGCGACCGGCCGGCCGTCCGGCGTCCAGCCGCGCAGCGCCGTGAACGGGCTGCCCCAGTGGGTGAGCCGGCGCGCCGGACCGCCGTCGACGGGCGCGACGTGGATCTCCGGAGCGCCGTCCCGGGTGGAGGTCCAGGCGACCTGCCGGCCGTCGGGCGAGAACCGGGGCCGACTGACCGGGGTCTGATCGGCGGTCAGCCGCCAGGCCCGGCCGCCGTCGACCGGGGCCAGCCAGATGTCGTCCTCGGCGACGAAGGTGACGAGGTCGCCGTGCAGATGCGGGTGGCGCAGGTAGGCGCCCGTGGAGGTGCTCTCTGGTTCGGTCACGGCAGCCACCCTAGGCACGCCCCGACGGGGCGGCCAAGGGTTTCTTCGAGGGCGAAACGCCCGCGCCGCGGGCCGGGCCGCGCTAGGGCTAGGGCTAGGGCTAGGGCTAGGACCAACGGCCGGTGCGGCCGAGCAGCAGGGCGCCGGCGGCCACCCCCGCCGTGGAGGTGCGCAGCACCGAGCCGCCGAGGCGGTGGGGGCGGGCGCCGGCCTCGGCGAAGGCGGCGAGCTCCTCGGGGGCCACCCCGCCCTCCGGGCCGACCACGAGCACGATGTCCCCGGTGGCGGGCAGCTCGGCGGCGGCCAGCGGCTCGGCGCCCTCCTCGTGCAGCACCGCGGCGAGCGCGGCCTGCCCGAGCAGCGGGGCGAGCTGGCGGGTCGTCATCAGGTCCCGGACCTCGGGGAAGCGCAGCCGGCGGGACTGCTTGCCCGCCTCCCGGGCGGTGGCGCGCCACTTGGCCAGCGCCTTGGCGCCGCGCTCGCCCTTCCACTGGGTGATGCAGCGGGAGGCCGCCCAGGGGATCACCACGTCGACCCCGACCTCGGTCATGGTCTCCACCGCGAGCTCGCCCCGGTCGCCCTTGGGGAGCGCCTGCACCACCACGATCCGGGGGCTCGGCTCGGGCTCGCGGCGCACCTCGGTCACCGTGACGTCCAAGCCGTCCTTGCCCTGCACGGCGGACACCGTGCCGTCCGCCCCGAGGCCCAGCCCGTCCGCGAGCGTGACCGACTCGCCCACCGCCAGCCGCTTGACCGCGGCCGCGTGCCGGCCCTCGGGGCCGTCCAGCCGCACCACCGCTCCGGGGGCGACTGCGGCCAGCCTCGCGGCCTCGACGACGAACACGGGCGCGGTCATGGGACGAACCTCCGGTGGATCCACGGCGCCCGGGGCCCGGGGCGTGAGAGGGGCGGGACGCGTCGGTGGGTGGCACCGTCGGTTCGGACGGTGCCACCCACCCATCGAGCTCGGTACGGCGGCGGGCCAGGCCTCAGCGCCCGTTGAACGCGTCCTTCAGGCGGGAGAACAGCCCCTGCTGCCCCGGCGCGAAGTGGCCGGCCGGCCGCTCCTCGCCGCGCAGGACGGCGAGCCGCCGCAGCAGGTCCTCCTGCTCGGGGTCGAGCTTGGTGGGCGTCTGCACCTCGACATGCACTATCAGGTCGCCCCGGCCGCCCCCGCGCAGGTGCGTGATGCCGCGCCCGTGCAGCGGGATGGACTGGCCGGACTGGGTGCCGGGCCGGATGTCGACCTCCTCCAGCCCGTCCAGGGTCTGCAGCGGCACCTGGGTGCCGAGCGAGGCCGCCGTCATCGGGATGGTGACCGTGCAGTGCAGGTCGTCGCCGCGGCGCTGGAAGGTGGGGTGGGTGGACTCGGCGATCTCGACGTACAGGTCGCCGGCCGGGCCGCCGCCGGGGCCGACCTCGCCCTCGCCGGCCAGCTGGATCCGGGTGCCGTTGTCGACACCGGCCGGGATCTTGACGGTGAGGGTCCGGCGGGCGCGCACCCGGCCGTCGCCGGCGCACTCGGGGCACGGGGTCGGCACCACGGTGCCGAAGCCCTGGCACTGCGGGCAGGGCCGGGAGGTCATGACCTGGCCCAGGAAGGACCGGGTGACCTGGGAGACCTCGCCCTTGCCGCGGCACATGTCACAGGTCTGCGCGGAGGTGCCGGGGGCCGCGCCCTCGCCGCTGCAGGTGGTGCAGGTGACGGCGGTGTCGACCTGGAGTTCCTTGGTGGTGCCGAAAGCGGCCTCCTCCAGGGTGATCTCCAGGCGGATCATGGCGTCCTGGCCGCGCCGGGTGCGCGAGCGCGGTCCGCGCTGGCCGCCGGCGGCGCCGAAGAAGGCGTCCATGATGTCGGAGAAGCCGAACCCGGCCGCGCCGAAGCCGCCCGCGCCGCCGCCTCCGCCGCCGTTCGGCGACAGCGGGTCGCCACCGAGGTCGTAGACCTGCCGCTTAGCGGGGTCGGAGAGCACCTCGTAGGCGGCGTTGATCTCCTTGAACCGCTCCTGCGTCTTCGGGTCCGGGTTGACGTCCGGGTGCAGTTCGCGCGCGAGACGTCGGAACGCCTTCTTGATCTCGTCCTGACCCGCGTCACGTCGGACGCCGAGTACCGCGTAGTAGTCCGTGGCCACCAAATGCTCCGGTTTGTTCCGCCTCTAGAAGTGCTTGCGACTGCTGCGCGCCGGCCTGCGGCGCGTCGTGTCCTACGACTCGGCCAGGATCTGGCCGACGTACCGTGCCACCGCTCGCACCGCCCCCATTGTGCCCGGGTAATCCATCCGGGTCGGACCGATCACCCCGAGCTTTGCCACGCTCTGGTCGCCCGAACCGTAACCGACCGAGACCACCGAGGTGGAATTGAGCCCCTCGTAGGCGTTCTCGTGGCCGATCCGGACCGTCATCGCGGCGTCCGCGGTCTCACCCAGCAGGCGCAGCAGCACCACCTGCTCCTCCAGTGCCTCCAGCACCGGCTGGATGGTCAGCGGGAAGTCATGTCCGAAGCGGGTCAGGTTGGCGGTGCCCGCCAGCATGATCCGCTCCTCGTTCTGCTCGGCCAGCGTCTCGAACAGGGTGGCCAGCACCGTGCTGACGGTCGCCCGCTCGGCCGGCTCGAACGCGGCCGGGAGGTCCTCCAGCGCCACCGGCACCTCGGGCAGCGGCCGGCCGCCGGCCCGGGCGTTCAGCTTGGCCCGCAGGTCCGCCAGGACGGTGTCGCCGACCGCGCCCGGGCAGTCCACGAGCCGCTGCTCGACCCGGCCGGTGTTGGTGATCAGGACCAGCATCACCTTGGCCGGGGTCAGCTGGACCAGCTCGATGTGCCGGACGGTGGACCTGGTCAGCGAGGGGTACTGGACCACGGCGACCTGCCGGGTGAGCTGCGCCAGCAGCCGCACCGTACGGGCCACCACGTCGTCCAGGTCGACCGCGCCCTCCAGGAAGTGCCGGATCGCCCGGCGCTCGGGGCTGCTCATCGGCTTGACCTCGGCCAGCCGGTCGACGAACAGCCGGTACCCCTTGTCGGTGGGGATCCGGCCCGCGCTGGTGTGGGGCTGCTGGATGAAGCCCTCCTCCTCCAGCGCCGCCATGTCGTTGCGCACGGTGGCCGGCGAGACGCCCAGGCTGTGCCGCTCGACCAGGGCCTTGGAGCCGACCGGCTCCTCGGTGCCCACGTAGTCCTGGACGATCGCCCGCAGCACCGCCAGCCTGCGGTCGTCCAGCGGACGGCCGACGGGGCGGGTCTCCACCGCGCGGGCCGGTTCGACGGAACGGGGCTCGTCGACCATGGGCACGCACCTCCGTCTTCGTCCGTTGAGCTGTTGAGTGTCCGATATCTGGCACTCCGGCAGGCAGAGTGCCAGGACCTTACCAGCCAGTGTAAGGCCCTGCTCCGACGGCAGGAACGGGCCGCCCCGGTGATCCTTCCCGCATCGCCGGGGCGGCGCAGGCGATGTGTGGTGCTCGGGGCCGCCCCGAGTGGCAGCATCGGAGGCGAGCGCGAGAGCGAGGGAGTGGCGATGTCGACTTCAGGGCAGCACTCCCGGTTCGCCCCCGATCGGGGGCTGACCGGTCGGATGGTCACCACGATGTTCCTCATCGGCCTGGTCTACGTGGGCTTCACCGGGCTGCTGATCGTCCTGCTGCGCGGGGCCTGGCCGCTGATCGTCCTGATCTCCGGCGGGCTGTTCGTGGCCCAGTTCTGGTTCAGCGACAAGATCACCGAGCGGGCGATGGGCGCCCACGAGGTCACCGCCGAGCAGTACCCGCAGCTGCACGGCACCATCGACCGGCTCTGCGCGCTGGCCGACATGCCCAAACCCCGGGTGGCGGTGGCCGTCAACGACATGCCGAACGCCTTCGCCACCGGCCGCAAACCGGAGAAGTCCGTGGTGTGCGTCACCACCGGGCTGCTGCGCCGGCTGGATCCGGAGGAGCTGGAGGGCGTGCTCGCCCACGAGCTCTCGCACGTCGCGCACCGGGACGTGGCGGTGATGACCATCGCCGGCTTCCTCGGCGTGCTGGCCGGTGCGATGACCAGGATCGCCCTCTACGGCGGAATGATGGGCGGCAACCGCAACAGCAACGACAGCAACGCGGCCATCGCCATGATCATCATCCCGCTGGCCAGCATGGTGGTCTACGCGCTCAGCTTCCTGCTCACCCGGCTGCTCTCCCGCTACCGGGAGCTGGCCGCCGACCGGGCGGCCGCCCAGCTGACCGGCCGGCCGAGCGCGCTGGCCTCGGCGCTCACCAAGGTGACCGGGCAGATCGCCGCCATCCCCAGCAAGGACCTGCGCCAGGCGCAGCCGTACAACGCCTTCTACTTCGCCCCCGCGCTGAGCGCCCGGGACGCCGCCACCCAGCTGTTCTCCACCCACCCTTCGCTGGAGCAGCGGCTGGCCCAGCTGGCGAAGATCTCCGGCGAGCTCGGCCACTGAGACGCCGGCCCGCCGCGTATCGACCCACCGCCGTATCGACCGGCCGCCGTATCGACCCGAGGAGCTCGACGTGGGATTCCTGGACGCCCTGCTCGGCCGTAGCAAGCCGGTCAAGCCGGATCTCGACCAGCTGTTCGGCGTGCCCTCGGCGGCCCTGACCCTGGAGGCGGCCGCCGGGTTCCGGCCGACCGGCCTCGGTTCGGTCTGCTTCGCGGCGGTCGAGGGCGGCGCCTTCGCCGAGGTGGAGCGGCAGGTCCGGGCGCTGCTGGACGCCGACACCCCGAGCGGCGGCGTGCCGGTGGAGGCCTCGCAGGACGCCTACGGGTACTCCTGGCTGCTCGCCCGGCACTCGCCCGAGCAGCTCCCGGAGCTGGTGAACGACCTGCACGCGGTCAACAGCGAGCTGGAGGGCAACGGCTTCGGCCCGCAGTTGCTCTGCTCCCTGGTCGGCTTCCGAAACGAGGCCGGGCAGCCGCTGGCCCTGGTGTACCTGTACAAGCGCGGCGCCTTCTACCCGTTCGCCCCGATGCCGAGCGGCGGCGAGAAGCGCAACAGCCCGCTGGAGCTGCAGGTGCGGGCGATGCTCGGCAACGACCTGCGGCTGGAGCAGGACCTCAGCCGTTGGTTCCCGGTCTGGGGCGCGCCCGGGCTGTGAGCAACGCCCCGGCCGCGAGCACCCGGGCCGCGAGCACCCCGACCGGCCGGCCCGGAGGCTGACGGTCGGTCGGATTTCGTATAGTCCGGGCATGCGCAGCAGGCAGTACGGACCGGATCTGACCCCGCCGTGGAAGCGGCAGCAGCCCGCCCCCGAGGTGGCGGCCGAGCGCGACCTGGTGGTCGAGGAGGCCGGCACCGGCTTCTGCGGCGCGGTGGTGCGCTGCGAGAAGACCGCCGAGGGCGTGACGGTGACCCTGGAGGACCGCTTCGGCAAGCGGCGGGTGTTCCCGCTGACCCCGCGTGGCTTCCTGCTGGAGGGCCGGGTGGTGACGCTGGTACGGCCGAGCGGGCCGGCCCCCGCACGCGGGCCCGGGGTGACGGCCTCCGGCTCGGTCGCGGTGCCCGGCGCCCGGGCCCGGGTGGCCCGCGGGTCGCGGATCTACGTGGAGGGGCGGCACGACGCGGAGCTGGTCGAGCGGGTCTGGGGCGACGACCTGCGGATCGAGGGCGTGGTGGTGGAGTACCTGGAGGGGATCGACGACCTGCCGGCGATCGTCGCGGAGTTCGGGCCGGGCCCGGGCCGGCGCCTCGGCGTGCTGGTCGACCACCTGCTGCCGGGCACCAAGGAGCACCGGATCGCCGGCCGGGTGACCGGTGACTCGGTGCTGGTGGTGGGCCACCCGTACATCGACGTCTGGCAGGCCGTGAAACCGTCCAGCGTGGGCATCCCCGGCTGGCCCGAGGTGCCGCGCGGGGAGAGCTGGAAGGAGGGCGTCTGCCGCCGGCTCGGCTGGCCGGTGGACACCCCCGCGGCCTGGAAGCGGATCCTGGCCTCGGTGAACTCCTACCGCGACCTCGACCCGGCACTGCTCGGCCGGGTCGAGGAGCTGATCGACTTCGTGACGGCGGATCAGTCGACCGACCGCCCTTTGGCATGATTTCGACAAGCTGATAACCCGTCAGTAACATCACGCAGGCGGCCCCGCTTCCGGGGTCGCCTGCTTCCGGTGTTTCCGCGCGGCCCCGCTCTGCGCCGCGCGTCGAAGGGGATCCGTTGACCAACTCCATCCGTACGTTCCGGCTGCCCGCCCTTGCGCTGGCCGTCCTGCTCGGCGCCGCCGCCTGCGCCGGCCCGGCCGCGCGGCCGTCGGCGGACGCCGCGGCCGCCGCCACGCCCACCGCCCCGGCGCCGGCCGGGGCCACCCAGCAGGCCGCCGGCCAGGCCCTGGTGGTCACCGCCGCCCAGCCCGGTCCGCAGCGGACCGCCGTGGTGACCCCGAGCCCCTCGGGGCCCGCCGCGGCGCCGGCCGCCCGCAGTGTCCGGCTGGCCGCCTACGACCCGGCCACCGGCTCGGCCGTGCTGGCCGCCGACCCGGGGCCGGCCTCCCCCACCGCCACCGCGCCCACCGCGAGCAAGGGCGGGACGCCGACCCCGACCGCCCCGGCCACCGCGAGCCCGGCGCCCGAGCCGGTGCGGGCCGGCCAGCTCATCGCCAGCCCGCCGACACCCGCCGCGCCGCAGGGCGCCCTGCTCGCGGTCACCTCGGTGCAGCCGGGCACGGACGGCACGGTCCGCGCCGACACCCGCCCGGCCACCCTCCCCGAGCTGCTCGGCACCGCCGAGGCGGACGGCCGGGTCCCGGTGGATCCGCACGCCCTCTCGGTCAAGCCGCTGGTCAAGGACGTGAAGCTGTCCTTCGGCGCGAACGGCGGCGGGGCCACCGCGGACGCCTCCGGCACCCTTCAGCTGGATGTCCAGGCCCCGATCCCGCTGCCCGGCGGCGCCACCGCGCAGGCCTCGGGCTCGCTCCGGCTGCACCCCGCCGTGCACTTCGCCTACCACGGCGCCCGGGTCGGCGCCCCGCGGACGGCCTCGGTCGGCTTCGACCTGGACGCGCACGCCCAGTGGCGGGTGGAGGGCGAGCTGGCCAAGGGCACGGGCACGCCGGTGAAGGTCCCGCTCGCCGAGCTGCACGCCGACCCGGTGCTCACCGTCGCCGGCCTGCCGGTCGTGGTGAACCTGGGCCTGACCTGCTACCTGGAGATCAGCGCCGACGGCAAGGTCTCGGTGGCGGTGGAGCAGGAGTTCGACGGCTCCTGGCACGTCAACGCCGACTACGCGGGTGACCGCGGCTGGAGCCCGGTCACCGCGGCGGACGACACCAAGGTCTCACCGGTCCGGGCCCGGCTCGGCGGCAAGGCCGAGGTGCGCGCGGGCCTCGGCGCCCAGGTGAGCGTCGGACTGTACGGCGCCGTGGGCATCGAGGCCGTGGTCGAGCCGTACCTGCGGGCCACCGCCGAGGGCTCGGTCGCCTTCGACTCGGCCCACGGCCTCACCCAGGCCCAGGGCACGCTCGCCCTGTACGGCGGCGTCGACCTGACCGGTGCGCTGCTGGCCCACCTGAAGATCTTCGGCACCCCGGTGGTCGAGGGCCGGATCCCGCTGCCCGCCTTCCACCGCGAGTGGCCGCTGAAGACGCTGGCGGCCTCCGCCCCGCCCACCACGCGGTAGCACGCGGCCCGGGCCGCCGCCGGATCCGCCGGCGGCGGCTCAGTCCACCAGGTCCCGGACCACCCCGTCGGCCAGCAGCCGGCCGCGGAGAGTGAGCGCGGCCCGGCCGTCCGCATGGGCGGCCGGGTCCAGCAGGCCGTTTGCCAGCGCCCGGTCGGCGGCCCGCAGGCCGTCCGCGCTGAGCAGGGTGAGCGGGCAGCCGTCCACCAGCCGCAGTTCCAGCAGGATCCGCTCGACCCGGCGGTCCTCGCCGGCCAGCAGCTCGCGGCCGAGCGCCGGGGTGCGGCCCTCGGCGAGCGCCTGGGCGTACGCGGCGGGGTGCTTGGCGTTCCACCAGCGCACCCCGCCGACGTGGCTGTGCGCGCCGGGGCCGGCGCCCCACCAGTCGCCGCCGGTCCAGTACAGCTCGTTGTGCTTGCAGCGGCCGGCCTCGGTGGTGGCCCAGTTGGAGACCTCGTACCAGGAGTAGCCGGCCGCGGCGAGGGCTTCCTCGGCGATCAGGTAACGGTCGGCGTGCACATCGTCGTCGATCATCGGCAGCTCGCCGCGCTTGACCCGGGCGGCCAGCTTGGTGCCGTCCTCGACGATCAGCGAGTAGGCCGAGACGTGGTCGGGCCCGGCGCCGACGGCCGCCTCCAGCGAGGCCCGCCAGTCGTCGTCGGACTCGCCGGGGGTGCCGTAGATCAGGTCCAGGTTGACGTGGTCGAAGCCGGCCGCGCGCGCCTCGGCCACGCAGGCCTCCGGACGGCCCGGGGTGTGGTGCCGGTCGAGCAGCGCCAGCACGTGCGGGCGGGCGCTCTGCATCCCGAAGGAGATCCGGTTGAAGCCGCCCTCGCGCAGCTCGGCGAGGTACGCCGGGTCGACCGACTCCGGGTTGGCCTCGGTGGTGACCTCGGCGTCGGGGGCGAGCCCGAACTCCGTCCGGATCGCGCCCAGCATCTTCACCAGGTCGCGGGCGGGCAGCAGGGTCGGGGTGCCGCCGCCGAGGAAGACCGTGCGCACCGGCAGCTCGGCCTCGCCGAGCACCCGGCGGGCCAGGCGCACCTCGGCCACCAGGTTGTCGGCGTAGGTCTCCTGCGAGGCCACCGTGCCGGCCGAGCGCAGCTCGGTGGCGGTGTAGGTGTTGAAGTCGCAGTAGCCGCAGCGGGTGGCGCAGTACGGCACGTGCACGTAGAAGCCGAAGGGCCGCTCACCCAGCCCGGCCAGGGCGTGGGCGGGCAGGGAACCGTCGGACGGCACGGGTTCGCCGTCGGGGAGTGCGGAGGGCATTGGTCCATTGTCCCGCACGGCCCGGGCGGGGCCGTGCGGGACCGGTGACGTCACGCCTCGTTGGTGCCCGCGTACATCTCGGTGACCGCGTCCGCGTAGGTCTTCTCGACCACCGGGCGCTTGATCTTCAGGCTCGGCGTGAGCTCGCCGTGCTCGATGTCCAGGTCGCGCGGGAGCAGGGTGAACTTCTTGATCGTCTGCCAGCGCTGGAGCTCGCCGTTGAGGCGCTGCACGAAGCCCTCGATCAGCGCGTGCGCCTGCGGGTCGGCGACCACCTCGGCGTAGGACTTGCCGGCCAGGCCGTGCTCGGCCGCCCACGGCATGATGACGGCCTCGTCCAGGCCGATCAGCGCGGTGCAGTAGTTGCGGCCGTTGCCGATCACCAGGACGTTGGAGACGAACGGGCAGATCGCCTTGAACTTGCCCTCCACCTCGCTGGGCGCGACGTACTTGCCGCCCGAGGTCTTGAACATGTCCTTCTTGCGGTCGGTGATCCGCAGGTAGCCGTCCGGGCCGAGCTCGCCGATGTCACCGGTGTGGAACCAGCCGTCCGGCTCCAGCACCTCGGCGGTCTGCTCGGGCAGGTTGTGGTAGCCGCGCATCACGCCGGGGCCGCGCAGCAGGATCTCGCCGTCCTCGGCGATCCGCACCTCGGTGCCGGGCAGCGGGGTGCCGACCGTGCCGACCCGGAAGTCCTCCGCGCGGTTCACCGTGGAGCCGGCCGAGGTCTCGGTGAGGCCGTAGCCCTCCAGCACCGGCACGCCGGCGCCGGCGAAGAAGTAGCCGATCTCGGGCGCGAGCGCGGCGCTGCCGGAGACCGAGCCGCGCAGCCGGCCGCCGAAGGCCGCCCGGATCTTGGCGTAGACCAGCTTGTCGGCGACCGCGTGCTGGACCCGCAGGCCGAGCGGGGCGCTGTCCCGGCCGTTGGCGACCCGGTTGGCCTGGGTGGTGCGGGCGTACTCCCGGGCCACCCCGGCGGCCCACTGGAAGATCTTGTACTTGGCGCCGCCCTCGGCCCTCGCCTTGCCCGCTATCCCGTTGTAGACCTTCTCGAAGATCCGGGGCGCGGAGGCCATCAGGGTCGGTCGGATCACCGGCAGGTTGTGGATGATCCGGTCCACCCGGCCGTCCACCGCCATCACGTGGCCGGTCGCGATCTGGCCGGAGATCAGGGTCTTGCCGAACACGTGGGACAGCGGGAGCCACATGAACTGCACGTCCTCGGAGCGCAGCAGACCGCTCTCCTGCTGCGCCACGCCCTCGTACGCCCAGCAGTCGTGCACCAGGCGCACCCCCTTGGGGCGACCGGTGGTGCCGGAGGTGTAGATCAGGGTGGCCAGCTGCTCCTTGTCGATCGCCTCGACCGCCTTCTCGACCGCGTCGGGGTGCTCGGTCAGGTACGCCGCGCCGCGCTCCTCCAGCTCGGCCAGCGAGAGCACGGTCAGCCCGGCCGCGTCCACCGGCTCGGCCGGGGCGTCGAACAGCACGACGTACTCCAGCGCGGGCAGCTTGTCCCGCTCGGCGACGGCCTTGGCGAGCTGGGCCCGGTTCTCCGCGAACATCGCCCGACAACCCGCGTTGGCCAGGATGAAGGCCGACTCGTCCGCGTTGGTGCTGGGGTAGACGGTGGTGGTGGCGGCGCCCGCGCACATGTTGCCGAGGTCGGCGAGGATCCACTCGATCCTGGTGGCCGAGGAGATCGCGACCCGGTCCTCGGAGCCGATGCCCAGCGACATCAGGCCGGCGGCCACGGCCGTGACCCGGGCCGAGGTCTGCGCCCAGGTGAGCGAGCGCCACTGCTCGGCGCCGGGAGCGCCGTCCGCCGCGTGCTCGTCCACCGGGACGGGGTACCGGTAGGCCTCATGGTCGGGCGTGGCCTCTACCCTGCTGAGGAAAAGGTGGGCCACGGAGGGCGGACGCCGCTCGATCATGGACTGCACGCTGCTCAACGAGGACCTCCGGGGGGCGGGTGGCCAAGGGTGGAGTGGACGGCGGTTGTGGGGGGCAGCCGCGTCGGCCGTCCCGTTGACCCGGTGAGCTTATTAACCCGCGAGTAACAAGACAGCAATCAGCAGCCTAGGGGGTACGGGGCCGTTCCGTAAGGGGGTCACGGCGGGTGGCACGCCCGCGGACCGGCAGTGCAAAGGACTGTACAAGCCCGCAGGTTCGACGCCGAAGAGGCCGGACGCTTGCGGTACGGAATCAAAAACGGGGATGCGCGACATCCCGGCGACGACGAGAGTGTCACGGTGCTCATCAGACTGCTCCGGGCCCATCTGCGGCCCTACTCCCGACCGATCTTCCTACTCGTCCTGCTCCAACTCATCTCCACCATCGGCATGCTGTACCTGCCCACGCTGAACGCCGACATCATCGACGACGGTGTGCTCAAGGGCGACACCGGCTACATCCTGCGGATCGGCGGCGCGATGATCGTCGTCTCGCTGGCCCAGGTGGTCTGCTCGATCGGGGCCGTCTACTACGCGGCCCGCACCGCGATGGCGGTCGGCAAGGACATCCGCGCCGCCGTCTTCGACCGGGTGCAGAGCTTCTCGGCCCGCGAGCTGGGCCAGTTCGGCGCCCCCTCGCTGATCACCCGCACCACCAACGACGTCCAGCAGGTCCAGATGCTCACCATGCTGGCCTTCACGCTGATGGTGGCCGCGCCGATCATGTGCGTCGGCGGCGTGATCATGGCGCTCAACCTGGACGTGCCGCTGTCCGGCCTGCTGCTGCTGGTGATCCCGCTGCTCGGCGCCGTGGTGGTGATCCTGATCCGCCGGCTGCGTCCGCAGTTCCGCGGCATGCAGACCCGGATCGACGGGGTGAACCGGATCCTGCGCGAGCAGATCACCGGCATCCGGGTGATCCGCGCCTTCGTCAAGGACGGCCACGAGCAGCAGCGGTTCGGCACCGCCAACGAGGAGCTCGCCGACGTCTCGCTCAAGGTCGGCCGGCTGCTCTCGTTCATGTTCCCGGCCGTGATGGCCGTGGTGAACCTCTCCAGCATCGCCGTGCTCTGGTTCGGCGCGCACCGGATCGACAGCGGCGCGATGCAGGTCGGCGCGCTGGGCGCGTTCCTGTCCTACCTGATGCAGATCCTGATGAGCGTCATGATGGCCACCTTCATGTTCATGATGGTCCCGCGGGCCGAGGTCTGCGCCGAGCGGATCCAGGAGGTGCTGGCCACCGAGTCCAGCGTGGTCCCGCCCCTCGCCCCGGTCACCGAGCTGCGCTCGCACGGCCACCTCGAACTGCGCGGCGTGGAGTTCCGCTTCCCGGGCGCCGAGGCCCCGGTGCTGCGCGGCATCGACATCAGCGCGCGCCCCGGCGAGACCACCGCCGTGATCGGCTCCACCGGCAGCGGCAAGTCCACCCTGCTCGGCCTGATCCCCCGGCTGTTCGACGCCACCGGCGGCCAGGTCCTGGTGAACGGCGTGGACGTCCGCGAGGTCGCCCCCGAGCGGCTGGCCGAGGTGATCGGCCTGGTCCCGCAGAAGCCGTACCTGTTCACCGGCACGGTCGCCTCCAACCTCCGCTACGGCCGGCCCGAGGCCACCGACGAGGAGCTCTGGCAGGCGCTGGAGACCGCGCAGGCCAAGGACTTCGTGCAGGGCCTCGACGAGGGCCTCGACGCCCCGATCTCGCAGGGCGGCTCGAACGTCTCCGGCGGCCAGCGCCAGCGCCTGGCGATCGCCCGGGCGCTGGTCCGCCGGCCCGAGATCTATCTGTTCGACGACTCCTTCTCGGCCCTCGACTACGCGACCGACGCCAGGCTGCGCCGGGCGCTGGCCGCGGAGACCGCGGACGCCACGGTGGTCATCGTCGCCCAGCGGGTCTCCACCATCCGCGACGCGGACCGGATCATCGTGCTCGACGAGGGCGCGGTGGTCGGCAGCGGCACCCATCACGAGCTGATGGCCGACAACCCGACGTACCGGGAGATCGTGCTCTCCCAGCTCACCGAGCAGGAGGCGGCGTGACCACCGCGAAGCAGGGCCCCGCGACCGGCGGCCCCGCGAACGAGAGGCCGGCCGACGGCAAAGCCGCCGGTCCGGCCGCCGGCAAGGTCGACAGCAAGGTCGACGGCACGGTCAGCGGCTCCCAGGAGGCGGCCGCCCGGCGCGGCGGCCCCGGCCCCGGCCGGTTCATGGGTGCCCAGGGCGCCGAGAAGTCGATGGACTTCAAGGGCTCCGGCCGCCGCCTGCTGGCGCTGCTCCGCCCGCAGCGGGCACTGCTCTACGGCGTGCTGGCGCTGGGCACCGTCAGCATCGGCTGCGCCGTGGTCGGCCCGAAAATCCTCGGCCGGGCCACCGACCTGATCACCGCGGGCGTGGTCGGCAAGGCGATCCCGGCCGGGCCGACCCGCGAGCAGGTGATCGCGGCCAAGCGCGCGGCGGGCGACGGCGGCATCGCCGACGTGCTCTCCACCGTCGACTTCACCCCCGGCCGGGGGATGGACTTCGACGCCATCGGCACCGTGCTGCTCTGGGTGCTGGCGATCTACCTGGCCTCCGCGGTGTTCGGCATCGTCCAGGGCCGGCTGGCCACCAAGGCGATCCAGCGGACGGTCTTCGACCTCCGCCAGGAGGTCGAGACGAAGATCTCCCGGCTGCCGCTGAGCTACTTCGACAAGCAGTCCCGCGGCGAGGTGCTCAGCCGGGTCACCAACGACATCGACAACATCGGCCAGTCCATGCAGCAGACCATGGGCCAGGTGGTGAACTCGCTGCTGACCATCGTCGGCGTGCTGGCGATGATGTTCTGGATCTCCTGGCTGCTGGCGCTGATCGCGCTGATCTCCGTCCCGCTGTCGGTGGTCGTGGCGACCCGGGTCGGCAAGCGGGCACAGCCGCAGTTCGTCGCGCAGTGGCGGACCACCGGCAAGCTGAACGCGCACATCGAGGAGATGTACACCGGCCACGCGCTGGTCAAGGTCTTCGGCCGGCAGAAGGAGGCCGCCGAGATCTTCCGCCGGGAGAACGAGGACCTCTACGAGTCCAGCTTCAAGGCGCAGTTCATCTCCGGGATCATCCAGCCCGCGATGATGCTGATCGGCAACCTCAACTACGTGCTGGTCGCGGTGGTCGGCGGCCTGCGGGTGGCGAGCGGTGCGCTCACCGTCGGCGATGTGCAGGCCTTCATCCAGTACTCCCGGCAGTTCAGCCAGCCGCTCACCCAGGTCGCCTCGATGGCCAACCTGGTGCAGTCCGGGGTGGCCTCCGCCGAGCGGGTCTTCGAACTGCTCGACGCCCCGGAGCAGAGCCCGGAGCCGGCCGTGCCCCAGCGCCCGGCCGAGCTGCACGGGCGGGTCGCCTTCGAGGACGTCTCGTTCCGCTACGACCCGGACAAGCCGCTGATCGAGAGCCTGTCGCTGAAGGTCGAGCCCGGCCACACGGTCGCCATCGTCGGCCCGACCGGTGCCGGCAAGACCACCCTGGTCAACCTGCTGATGCGGTTCTACGAGGTGAGCGGCGGCCGGATCACCCTGGACGGGGTGGACATCTCCGCGATGGCCCGGGAGGACCTGCGGGCCGGGATCGGCATGGTGCTCCAGGACACCTGGCTGTTCGGCGGCTCGATCGCCGACAACATCGCGTACGGCGCCCAGGGCGCCACCCGCGAGCAGGTGGTCGAGGCGGCGAAGGCGGCCCACGTCGACCGCTTCGTGCGCACCCTCGCCGAGGGGTACGACACGGTGATCGACGACGAGGGCAACAACGTCAGCGCCGGTGAGAAGCAGCTGATCACCATCGCCCGGGCGTTCCTGGCCCAGCCCAGCATCCTGGTGCTGGACGAGGCGACCAGCTCGGTGGACACCCGGACCGAGGTGCTGATCCAGCGCGCGATGGCCCGGCTGCGGACCGGCCGGACCAGCTTCGTGATCGCCCACCGGCTCTCCACCATCCGGGACGCGGACGTGATCCTGGTGATGGAGGACGGGTCGATCGTCGAGCAGGGCTCGCACGACGAGCTGATCACCGCCCAGGGCGCCTACCACCGGCTCTACCAGGCCCAGTTCGCTCAGGCGGTCGCCGAGGTCGACTGAGTCCGCGGGGTGAGCGGGGGGAGGTCGACGCCGTCGGCCTCCCCCTTCGGCCGTTCCGGGCGCGGCTGCCCGAGCAGGGTGGAGCCGAGCGCGACGGCCATGCCCAGCAGTTGGAGCACCGTCAGGTGCTGGCCGAGGGCGGCCCAGCCGATCACCGCGGCCGAGACCGGGCTGAGCAGTCCGAGCAGGGCGGCCGAGGCGGCCGGCAGCCGGCCCAGACCCGCGAACCAGATCCAGTACGCCAGCGCGGTGTTGACGATCGCCAGGTAGCCGTAGCCGAGCAGGTTGGCGCCGCTCAGCGCCGGTGGCGCGCCCTCCGCCAGCAGGCCGGCCGGGAGCAGCAGCAGCCCGCCGGCGGTCAGCTGCCAGCCCGTCATGGCCAGCGGGCCGACGCCCTCCGGGCGGCCCCAGCGCTTGGTCAGCACGGTGCCGGTGGCCATGCAGGCGGCGCCGGCCAGGCCGGCCAGCAGGCCTGGCCCGTCCAGCCGGGCGGTGGCCTTCAGCACCACCAGGGCCACCCCGAGCACCCCGGCGACGCCCGCCAGCAGGGCCCGCCGGCTCACCCGCTCGGCCAGCAGCGGGACGGCCAGGCCGGCCGCCAGCAGCGGCTGGACGGAGCCGAGCACCGCCGCCACCCCGCCGGGCAGCCGGTAGGCGGCGAAGAACAGCAGCGCGAAGAAGATCCCGATGTTCAGCGCGCCGAGCAGGGCGGCCCGCCACCACCAGTGGCCGCGCGGCAGCACCCGGGTGACCGCCAGCAGCACCAGCCCGGCGGGCAGCGCCCGCAGGGTGGCGGCCAGCAGCGGCCGGTCGGGCGGCAGGAACTCAGCGGTGACGGCGTAGGTGGAGCCCCAGGCGAGCGGCGCCAGCGCGGTGATCAGCAGGGTGCGCGAGGAAGGAAGCATGAAAGTAACTTAGCACTAAGCTACTCGCCGCAAAGCTGCTTTTTACCAACTAGCTCTCCGGCAAGCAGCTTGCCGGAAAGGCAGTTGTGCCAGACTTGCCCCATGAACCGCAGCTCCGCCGACAGCCCGCAGTCCGACCCGGTCGACGCCATCGCCGCCCAGTGGCGGCGCGAGCGACCCGACCTGGCCCCGCAGACCGAGGCGATGGCGGCCTTCGGCCGGATCTACCGGATCGCCAAGGCCATGGGCGAGCGTGCGGAGCAGGCCTACGCCCCGTACGGGATCGGCCGCGGCGAGTTCGACGTCCTCGCCACCCTCCGCCGGGCCGGCGACCCATACACGCTCTCGCCGCGCGAGCTGACCGCCACCCTGATGCTCACCACCGGCGGGATGACCGGGCGGCTGGACAAGCTGGAGCGGGCCGATCTGATCGCCCGCTCCCCCGATCCGCACGACCGGCGCGGCCTGCGGGTCACCCTCACGACGGCCGGGCTGGACGTGGTCGACCGGGCCGCGGCGGCCGGGATGACCGTGCAGCAGGGCGTCATGGCGGCGCTCGGCACCGAGGACGCCGCGGAGCTGAACCGGCTGCTGCGCGCCCTGCTGGCGGCCGCCGAGGGCTGACCGCCCCGAGTGCCGGAGGCGCTCTGCTGCGGCGCCAGCCACCGCGCTACCGTGGCCCGGTGAGTGACGAAGGATCGGCCCCGTCGGCCGAGGTGGACCAGTTCGAGGCCAACCGGCGCTATCTGGGCGCCGTCGCGTACCGGCTGCTCGGTTCGCTGACCGATGCCGAGGACGTGCTGCAGGAGGCCTGGCTGCGCTGGCGTGCCGTGGAGCGCCGGCAGATCGCCGATCCTCGCGCCTACCTCAGCACCGTCGTCACCCGGCTCTGCTACGACCAGCTCGGCTCGGCCCGGGCCCGCCGGGAGGCGTACTTCGGCGAGTGGCTGCCCGAGCCGCTGGTGGCCGAGGAGGACTCCCCCGCGCACCGCGCGGAACTGGGCGAGTCCGTCTCGCTCGCGATGCTCGCCGTGATGGAGCAGCTCAGCCCCGCCGAGCGGGCCGCCTTCGTACTGCACGACGTCTTCGCCGTCCGCTTCGAGGAGATCGCCGCCTCGCTCGACCGCACCCCCGAAGCCGTCCGCCAGCTGGCCTCCCGGGCCCGCCGCCGGGTCCGGGACGGCGGGCGGCACGGCGGGGTCGACCCGGCCGAGCACCGGCAGGTGGTGCACGCCTTCGCTGCCGCCACCACCAGCGGCGACCTGGAGGGGCTGCTGGCCGTGCTCGACCCCGAGGTGGTCTGGCACTCCGACGGCGGCGGCGTGGTCCGTGCCGGTGCCCGCCCGGTCCACGGTGCCGACAAGGTGGCCCGACTGGTGCTCGGCCTGATGCGCCGCGCCTTCACCCCCGGCTCGACCGCCTCCTTCGCGTTCGCCCTGGTCAACGGCGAGCCCGGGATGGTGTTCCACGAGACACCGGGCCGGATCGGCGGCGTGCTGGCCTTCACCGTCCGGGCCGGCCGGATCACCGAGGCGTACATCGTGGTCAACCCGGAGAAGCTCACCCACCTGGCGTGACCGGAGCCGAGTGTGACGCGCGACACGGTCACACTCCGGCGGGCTGCGCCGTCCCCTTCCCGAAACGCGCGGAGAACCGCGCTCCGCAGGAGGAGGACGAGATGACCGGGCAGCAGCACATCGTGGTGATCGGCGCGGGCTACGCGGGCCTGAGCGCGGCCACCCGGGCCGGGCGCCGCCACCGGGTGACCCTGATCGCCCCCGAGGACCGGTTCCTGCACCGGGTCCGCCAGCACGAGGCGGCGGCCGGTCGGCCCGAGCACCGGCCCGCGATCGAGCGGGTGATCCGCGGCCGCCGGATCACCCACCTGCGGGCCCGGGCCACCGAGCTGGACCTGGCGGGCCGCAAGGTCCTGCTGGATTCGGGCGAACGGGTCGGCTACGACACCCTGGTGTACGCGCTGGGCAGCCGAACCGCCCGGCAGAGTGTCCCCGGGGTCGCCGAGCACGCGCTGACCACGGAGCGGGCCGCCGAGATCCGCCGCAGGATCGCCGCGGCGCCCCGGCCCGGCACCCTCGCGGTGGTCGGCGGCGGTGCCACCGGCATCGAGCTGGCGGCCGAGCTGGCCGAGGCGCACCCCGCCTGGCGGATCCGGATCGTCGCCGCCGGAGCGGTCGGCGGCTGGTTCTCCGCCAAGGGCCGGGCCCACGTGCTGCGGGTGCTGGAGCGGCTGGGCGTCGAGGTGCACGAGCACACCGAGGTCACCGCCGTCACCGCGGACGGGCTGAGCACCGCCGGCGGCCCGGTGGCGGCCGACCTGGTCGCCTGGGCCGCCTCGCTGGAGCCGCACCCGCTGGCGGCCGAGGCCGGCCTGACCGTCACCGAGCGGGGGCAGGCCGTGGTCGACGGCTACCTGCGCTCGGTCTCGCACCCGGAGGTGTACGTGATCGGCGACGCCGCGGCCGTCACCGTCCCGGGCACCGGCGCCCTGCGGATGGGCTGCGCCACCGCCCAGCCGATGGGCCTCTACCTGGGCAAGCGGCTGGCGGGGAAGACCTCCGAGCCGTTCGCCTTCCGGTACGGCGTGCAGTGCCTGAGCCTCGGGCGGCGGGAGGCCCTGATCCAGCTGATCCACGGGGACGACTCGATGCGGCCGGCCGCCGTCACCGGGGCGCCGGCCCGGCTGACCAAGGCCGCCATCGTCAACGGCGTGGTGCTGGCGCTGCGTTGAGGCCGGCCCGCCCCACCGGAAGATCTTGCCGAAGTCCGACCTGCTGGCACAGTCCGGCACATGATGATCACCGAAGACGCCTACGAGGTCCGCTACGGCTGGACCACCCGGGCCGCGCTGCCGGCCGGCGCCGGCCTGCTCCTCGTCCCACTGGTCCTGTTCGTCGGCCTGTCCGGCAGGTACGAGATCGCCGGGTACTCGTTCCGCGGGTGCCTGCTCCACCCGGTCCTGCCGGCCGTGGGGGTGCTCTGCCCGCTGGTCCTCGGCTTCCGGGCGTTCTCCGGCAAGGTGGCACTGCGGGTGGATGCCGAGGGCATCACGCTCGGCGGCCGGCCCGGGCGCTACGCGGCGACCACGGCGCACCTGCCGTGGAGCGAGGTGGCCGGCGTGTCGCTGTGGCTGGCCCGGTCCCCGGCTCCGAGCGGCCCGGGAACGGGCCTGGGCCGCCCACCGTCTCGCGACGGTGGGCGGCCCAGGGCCTGCTCCGGAGTGCTACTTCTTCTCCTTCGGGGCATCCGCGTCGGTGGACAGCGCGGCGATGAAGGCCTCCTGCGGGACCTCCACGCGGCCGACCATCTTCATCCGCTTCTTGCCCTCCTTCTGCTTCTCCAGCAGCTTGCGCTTACGCGAGATGTCACCGCCGTAGCACTTGGCGAGGACGTCCTTGCGGATCGCGCGGACCGTCTCACGGGCGATCACCCGGGAGCCGATGGCGGCCTGGATCGGCACCTCGAACTGCTGGCGCGGGATCAGCTTCTGCAGCTTGCCGGCCATCATCACGCCGTAGTTGTAGGCCTTGTCCTTGTGCACGATCGCGGAGAAGGCGTCCACCGCGTCGCCGTGCAGCAGGATGTCGACCTTCACCAGGCTGGCGCTCTGCTCACCGATCGGCTCGTAGTCGAAGGAGCCGTAGCCGCGGGTCTTGGACTTCAGCTGGTCGAAGAAGTCGAAGACGATCTCGGCCAGCGGCAGCGTGTAGCGCAGCTCGACCCGGTCCTCGGAGAGGTAGTCCATGCCCTGCAGGTTGCCGCGGCGGGTCTGGCACAGCTCCATGATGGCGCCGACGAACTCGTTCGGGGCCAGGATGGTGCCGCGCACGACCGGCTCGTACACCTCGGCGATCTTGCCGGTCGGGAACTCGCTCGGGTTGGTGACGGTGTGCTCCGAGCCGTCCTCCATCACCACCCGGTAGATCACGTTGGGCGCGGTGGAGATCAGGTCGAGGTTGAACTCGCGCTCCAGCCGCTCCCGGATGATCTCCAGGTGCAGCAGGCCGAGGAAGCCGCAGCGGTAGCCGAAGCCGAGCGCGACCGAGGTCTCCGGCTCGTAGACCAGCGCGGCGTCGTTCAGGCGCAGCTTGTCGAGGGCGTCGCGCAGCAGCGGGTAGTCGCTGCCGTCCAGCGGGTAGAGGCCGGAGAACACCATCGGACGCGGGTCCTTGTAGCCGCCCAGCGCCTCGGTCGCACCCTTGTGCATCGAGGTGATGGTGTCACCGACCTTGGACTGCCGGACGTCCTTCACACCGGTGATGATGTAGCCGACCTCGCCGACGCCGAGGCCGTCGGCGACCTTCGGCTCGGGCGAGATGACGCCGATCTCCAGCAGCTCGTGGGTGGCGCCGGTGGACATCATCGCGATCCGCTCACGCTTGGTGAGCTGGCCGTCGACCACCCGGACGTAGGTGACCACGCCGCGGTAGGAGTCGTAGACCGAGTCGAAGATCATCGCGCGGGCGGGGGCGGCCTTGACGCCGACCGGGGCCGGGATCTGGTCGACCACGTGGTCGAGCAGGTCCTCGACGCCGAGGCCGGTCTTGGCGCTGACCTTGAGGACGTCCGCCGGGTCGCAGCCGATGATGTGCGCCAGCTCGGCGGCGTACTTCTCGGGCTGGGCGGCCGGCAGGTCGATCTTGTTGAGCACCGGGATGATCGTGAGGTCGTTCTCCAGCGCCAGGTACAGGTTGGCGAGGGTCTGCGCCTCGATGCCCTGGGCCGCGTCGACCACCAGGACGGTGCCCTCGCAGGCCGCCAGGGAGCGGGACACCTCGTACGTGAAGTCCACGTGGCCGGGGGTGTCGATCATGTTCAGGATGTGCGTGGTACCGGCGTTCTCGCCGGTCCGGGGGGCCCACGGAAGGCGGACCGCCTGCGACTTGATGGTGATACCGCGCTCACGCTCGATGTCCATCCGGTCGAGGTACTGGGCGCGCATCTGCCGGGGGTCGACCACACCGGTGATCTGCAGCATCCGGTCGGCGAGCGTGGACTTGCCGTGGTCGATGTGGGCGATGATGCAGAAGTTGCGGATCACCGCCGGGTCGGTCCGGCTGGGCTCTGGCACGTTGCTGGGGGTCGCGGGCACCTTGGTCCGATTCTCCGTTGGTCCGGGGGCCGGGGTCTGCGGGTCATCTCTGACCGCCTTCCCGGCGACCGGACGGTCTCGTCCGATCGATATGGTTGCGCCCATCTTCCCACGAGCCCGGCGTACCGTGCCGGTCAGCTCGTCCCGGCGCCTTCCCCGGGCGGCCGCGGATGCGGCAGGATGCCCCTCCATGATCCTGGAGAGCGTGCTGCTGGACGTCCGGCCCGGGCAGGAGGAGGCCTTCCTGGCCGCGTTCGGGCGGGCCCGGCCGCTGATCTCGGCGCAGCGCGGGTTCCGCTCGCTGGAACTGCGGCGCTGCCTGGACGAGGGGCGCTCCTCGCGGTTCCTGCTCCAGGTGGGGTGGGAGACCCTCGAGGACCACACCGAGGGCTTCCGGCGCTCGGCCGAGTACCAGGAGTGGCGGGCCCTGCTGCACCACTTCTACGCGCCGTTCCCCGAGGTCGAGCACTACGGGGAGCCGGTGCTCCGGGGCTAGGGCTCGGCCCGCGTCCGGGCCCCGGGGGCGGCCGAGCCGGTTTGGGGCGGGGCCGGGGCCCCTGCTAGCCTGGGTCGCTGCACCTGGCCTCGGCATGCCCTCTCGGCTGGTTCGACGGCCGCCGGGTGCAGACCCGTTCCACATCGAATTCACACAGACTGAGGCTCCTTCGTGGCGAACATCAAGTCCCAGATCAAGCGCAACAAGACCAACGAGAAGGCGCGCCTGCGCAACAAGGCCGTCAAGTCCTCGCTGAAGACCGCTGTGCGCAAGGCCCGCGAGGCCGCTGCCGCCGGTGAGGTCGAGAAGGCCACCGAGCTGGCGCGCGCCGCCTCCCGTGCCCTCGACAAGGCCGTGAGCAAGGGCGTCATCCACAAGAACCAGGCCGCCAACAAGAAGTCGGCGATCACCAAGCGCGTCAACAACGCCGCCGCCTGATTCTCGCTCCACGCACCACCACCGGGCCCGAGCCCGGACGGACGGCGTAGCCGGCGGCCCTCTACCCGCCCCGCGCCGACCATGCCTCGACGGCCGCTCCGGCCCTCTATCCGGAAGCCCGAGGCGCACGACTCCGTACCGCACGCGGCCTGCGTTCGCCACGCGGGTGCGGTACACAGCAACAGATCGACAGGCGTCGCAGCCGAGCCCAATTCCCCGGGCAGCTGCGGCGCCTGTCGGCGTTTGCGGGGCCTGGCACGGCGGTGGGCACCGGTATGGTTCGGTGCGACCGTCGAAACCGCAGTGCAGGACAGGCCAGCTGGGGGCACCGATGCCGACACCACCACCGCCGAACGTGCCCTCCTCGCCCTACGGGGCCGCGCCGGCCCATCAGGTGGGACATCAGGTGGGGCGGCAGGGCGGCCCGCCGCCGACCGGGTACGGGCCGACGCCGGGCGGGTCCGCCGTCCGGCCCCCGAAGGGTGGCGGCCGCGGGCTGCTGTGGGGGGTGGGCGGCGCGGTGCTGGCGTCGGCGGTCTGGGTGGCCGCCGTCCTGACCGTCCCCGGGATCGTCACGCGCGGCGAGGCCAAGGCACCGGACCTGGCCGCCTACGAGGTGGTGGGGAACCTGTGCGAGACGGTCAAGCTGGCCAAGTTCAGCCAGCTCTACTCCGCGCAGAGCGGGACGCCCTACCACTACACGACCAGGCACGCGGCGCTGGACGACATGTACTGCAGCCAGTACCGCAAGAAGCTCAGCAGCGACAGCGACTACGTCTCGCTCTACCTGGACGTCCAGCTCCACCGGAAGGTGGACCCCCGAGCCGAGTTCGAGGCGCAGCGCTCGGGGTTGCAGCAGCGCAAGTACGAGATCAGCGCGGTGCCCTCGCTCGGCGACGACGCCTACCTGGGGTACCTGGACGACACCAGCGGCTCGGACAAGACCTGGCACTACCTCACCCAGGTGCTCTACGTCCGCCAGGGCGGCATGACCTACTACGCCAGCTGGTCCGGCTCGTACCAGGAGGGCAAGTCGGCGGTGGTGCCGAGCCGGGAGGAGATCCGGCAGGCCCTGCTGATCGACAGCCGGGACGCCCTCAAGGCGCTCGGCGGCCGGGTCTGAGCCGCCAGGGTCCGTCAGGGGGCGACGGGGCTGCCTGGTACGGGCGGTGCCTAGTACGGGCGGGCGCCGGCCCGGGAGGCGCGGGCGACGGCGACCACGGCCCGCTCCAGCGCGTAGGCCGGGTCGTCGGAGCCGCCCTTGACGGCGGCGTCGGCCTGGGCGATCGCGGTGAGCGCGGCGGCGACGCCGTCACCCGTCCAGCCGCGCATCTGCTGGCGGACCCGGTCCACCTTCCAGGGCGGCATGCCCAGCTCCCGGGCGAGGTCGGCGGGGCGCATGTTCCGCCCGACGGTGGCCAGCCGGCCGATGCTGCGGACGCCGGCGGCCAGCGCGTAGGTGATGCCGGTGGGCGGCTGCCCGACCGCGAGGGCCCAGCGCAGCCGCTCCAGTGCCTCGGCCGCCCGGCCGGTGACCGCGAGGTCGGCCACCTCGAAGCCGGTGGCCTCGGCCCGGCCGCTGTAGTACGTGGCGACCGCCGTCTCGTCGATGGTGCCCTCGATGTCGGCGGTGAGCTGGCTGCAGGCGGCGGCGAGCTCGCGCAGGTCGCTGCCGAGCGAGTCGAGCAGCGCCTGGCTGGCCTCCGGGGTGGCGGCCCGGCCGAGCTGGCGGAACTCGTTGCGCACGAAGGCCAGCCGCTCACCGGCCTTGGTCAGCTTGGCGCAGGCCACCTCACGGGCGCCGGCCTTCTTCGCCGCGTCCAACAGGCCCTTGCCCTTGGCGCCGCCGGCGTGCACCAGCACCATGATCACCTCTTCGACGGGCGCGTCGAAGTAGGCCTTGACCTCCTTGACCGAGTCGGCCGAGAGGTCCTGGGCCGCCCGGACCACGATCACCTTGCGCTCGGCGAACAGCGAGGGCGTGGTCAACTCGGCCAGGCTGCCGGGCTGCAGCGCGCCGGGGGCGAGGTCGCGGACATCGGTGTCCGGGTCGGCGGCCTTCGCGGCCGCCACCACCTCGGCGACCGCGCGGTCGAGCAGCAGCTCCTCCTGGCCGACCGCGAGGGTCAGCGGGGCGAGCAGGTCGTCGGGTGCACTCTTCCTGGCCATCGCGTACCAGCATCGCACGAGCCGCGGACACCACCGGCACCTGCGTGCCGAGCACCCGAACGGGGGCTGGACAATGGTGCGATGACCGCGAACCACAGCCGCCAACTGCTCGTCCTGCCCGACCGCGACTGCGCCGAGGAAGCGGCCGAGCGGCTGTCCGGGGAACTGCCCGGGCTCGCGCGGCCGGAGCTGGTGCGGGACGCCCTGGCGGGTGAGGACGACGCCGAGGACGCCCAGTGGCTGGTGGTGCTGGAGGCTCCCGGGGCGGACGGCTGGTCGGCGGAGCAGCTGGTGCTCCTGGACGGGATCGCCGCCGGCCTCGACGGCTGGCGCGAGGAGGACTGACCGCCGCCCGCCCCGGCCGTGGCCACGGCCGGCTCGCTGCGCCCGCGCCGCCGGAGCCACCCGACCTGACAGGGATCGGCCGCCGCTGACCGTGCGTCGGGCCGGCCGGGCAGGATGGGCCCATGGAGATGGATCGCCGTGAACTCGCCGACTTCCTCCGCCGCTCCCGGGAACGGCTCCGCCCGCAGGACGTCGGCCTGCCGGACGGGCCCCGCCGCCGCACCCCGGGCCTGCGGCGCGAAGAGGTGGTCCAGCTGGCCGGGATGTCGGCCGACTACTACATCCGCCTCGAACAGGCCCGCGGCCCCCAGCCGTCCGGCCAGATGCTGGGGGCGCTGGCCCGGGCGCTGCGGTTGACCGAGGACGAGCGCGACCACCTGTTCCTGCTCGCCGGGCACCGCCCGCCGGCCGGCCGGCCCTCCGGCGAGCACATCAAGCCGGGGCTGCTGCACCTGCTCGACCAGCTGAAGGAGACGCCGGCCCAGATCGTCAGCGACCTCGGCGACCTGCTGGCGCAGAACGCCATCGCCACCGCCCTGTTCGGCGGGGTCTGCCCGCTGGATCCGGACAATCGCAACGTGGTCTGGCGCTGGTTCACCGACCCCGCCACCCGGGCCGCCTATCCGGTCGAGGAGCACGCGCACTGGGGCCGGGTGCACGTGGCGGACCTGCGGGCGGCCGTCGCCCGCCGGGCGGGCGACGCTCCCTCGGCCGCGCTGGTCAAGCGGCTGCGGGCGGCCAGCACCGAGTTCTCCGGCCTCTGGGACCTGCACGAGGTCGCCGTCCGCCGCTCCGGCCGGATGCGGGTGGTGCACCCGGTGATCGGCCCGGTGAACCTGGACTGCGAGACACTGCTCACCCCGACCGAGGACCAGCGCCTGCTGATCTTCACCCCGCCGCCCGGCACCTCCGACGCCACTCACCTGGAGCTGCTCCGGGTGGTGGGCACCGAGCGGTTCGACTCCGGGGGGCTGCGCCGGGAGCGGGTCTGACCGCCGTTGGTTGCACCGGCCGCACCGGCTGTAGCGGCGGTACCGGTCACTCCGGTCACTCCGGTCACTCCCGGAACGGGTGCGGGTGGACCGCGGTCGCCAAGGTGGCACCCGTGCCCAGAACGGCGATGTCACCGGAGAGGTCGGTGCGCAGCACCGTCGCCCCCTGGGCCCTGAGCCGGTCGACCGTGCGCGCCGAGGGGTGCCCGTACGGGTTGCCGGCGCCGCAGCTGATCAGGGCGAGCCGGGGGTGCAGGGCCGCGGCCAGGGCCCAGTCCTGGTTGGCCGAGCCGTGGTGGGCGACCTTGAGCACCTGAACCGCCGGCGGACGCACCTCCGGCGCCCGCCCAGCACCCGGCGCCTGCCAACCGCTCGACGCCTGCCCACCCCACGGTGGCGGTCCGCGCCGGAGCAGGGCCGCCTGGGCGGGCGGCTCCAGGTCACCGAGCAGGGCGATCCGCAACGCGTCCGCGGGTGGGCCCACGCTCGCGAGGACGGCGATGCTGGCGTTGTTCGCCCCCGGGGTGTCGGGACCCGGTGTGCCGTCCGGCCACAGCACCTCCCAGGACAGCTCGGGGCCGGCGGTCCGGCGCTCGCCGCGCTGGGCGCGCAGCAGTGGCACCCGGGCCGCGGCCGCCCAACCGGCCACCCGGCCCCGCTCCCCCGCCGGGGCGTCCAGGGTGGTGGTCTGGACGGCCCCCACCTGCCGCCCGCGCAGGACGCCGGGCAGGCCCTCGACGTGGTCAGCGTGGAAGTGACTGAGGATCAGGATCGGGATCCGGGTGATCCCGAGGTCGCGCAGGCAGGCGTCGGCGGCCTGGGGATCCGGGCCGGTGTCCACCACGACCGCGGTGTCGGCGGTCAGCGGGAGGACGGCCATGTCGCCTTGGCCGATGTCGCACAGGACGAGTCGCCACCCGGGTGGTGGCCAGCCGGTGGCGAGTCTGGTGAGGCCCGGCGGCCGCAGCAGCGCGATCGGCAACAGCAGCGCGCAGGCCACGGCGAGTGCCCGGCGGCGGCGCCGCCGACCCGGGTGCCGGTCGGCGGGCCGAGCGAGCAGCGCCGGGCCTGCCCAGCACAGCGCGAGTACCGTACCGGCCAGCAGCGCCGCTCCTGGCAGCCCGGCAGGCCAGGCGAGTTCGGCGCCGGGCAGCTCGGCGCCGCGGCGGGCGACCAGCACCAGCCAGCCGGCCGGCACCGCCGCCAGGTCCGCGAGCAGGCAGGCCGCCCGGTGCGAGAGCGGGTCGACGGCGAGCACGGCGAAGCCGAGCAGGGTGGCCGGCCCGACCGCGACCTCGGCCAGCAGGTTGCAGGGGATGGCGACCAGGCTGACCCGGGGCGCCAGCAGGATGGTGACGGGTGCGCAGAAGGCCTGCGCCGCCGCCGTGGCCGCCGCGGCGGTGGCCAGATGGTGCGGCCAGCCGCGGCGACGCAGCGCGGCCGCCCACCGCGGGCCGAGGGTGAGCAGGCCCGCGGTGGCCAGGGCGGACAGCAGGAAGCCGAAGGAGCGGGCGAGGTACGGGTCCCAGAGGATCAGCAGGAGTGCGGCGCCGGCGAGGGCGGGCAGTGCCGGCCGTGGGCGGCCGCAGGCCAGCGCGAGCAGCCCGATCAGGCCGGTGGCGGCGGCCCGCAGGACGCTCGGGTCCGGGCGGCAGACCGTGACGAAGGCGAGGGTCAGCGCGGTGCCGAGCAGGGCCGTGCCGCGCAGGGAGAGCCCGAGCAGCCGGGCCAGTCCGCCGCGCTCGGTAGTGCCGGCCCGGCTCGGGGAGCCCAGCAGGACTGCCAGCACGATACCCAGGTTCGCGCCGCTGACCGCGGTGAGATGGCCGAGGTCGGTGGCTCGGAACGCGTCTGCCAGCTCCTGCGGCAGCCGCGAGGTGTCACCGACCACCAGCCCCGGGAGCAGCCCGCCCGGATCGGCCGGCAGGTGCTCGCACGCCGCCCTGAGCCCGCCGCGCAGCCGGGCGGCCGCTCGCTGCGGGAGGCTGGGCGGAGCGAGCAGCCGTGGCGGACCGTGGACGAGCAGCAGCGCCGCGGTGTCGTGCCGGTCGGGGCCGGCCGGCAGCACCCGGACGTCCGCGCCGAGCCGGGTGGACGGGATCACCGATCGCCAGGCAGCGGCGTCCTGCGCGCGGACCATCAGGGTGACGGGCGTACGGGTGGCGGTCGGGGGTGGGTGGCCGGGGCCCTCCTGCCGGACCAGGTCGACCAGTGCCGCCACCGTGAGCAGTGGAGGAGCGGCCGCCGTGCCGCGGGCCCGGGGGCTGTGCGACCTGGGGTCACCCGCCACGGTCAGCTCCACCACGATGTCGGGGGTGGGGAGGCGCTCGGCCGTGGCGGCGGAATTGGGTACGGCGGTGGTGTCCGGGGCAGTGGTGTCCGGTGCGGCAGTGGTGTCCGGCACGGCGATGGGGGGCGGGTCGGCCAGGGCGGGGATGGGGCCGCGGTGGAGCTCCGCGGTGTGCAGGACGGCGGTGGCGGTGGCGGCGGCGCCGGTGAGCAGGGCGGCCGCCAGCAGCATCGCCCCCGGCCGGTGGCGGGCCTTCGGGAGGGCGAGGGCGAGCAGCGCCGCGGCCGCGCCCGGAGCGGCGATGAGCAGCAGCAGCGGATGGTGCCGGGGGTCGGTTTCGAGCACGGCCGCCGTGACCGCCCAGGCGCAGCCGGCGGGGAGGAGCAGCCGGAGGTCGGCCGGACGCGGGCAGCCCGGCCGGGCATCGGGACGTCGGGGAATGGCGGCACCTCCCTACGGGTCAGCGCGGGGCAGGACGGGATTCAGAGCGACAGCAGGGCCTTCAGCTCCTCGTACTTGTGGTCCCCGATGCCGCTGACCTGGCGGAGCTGGTCGACCGAGCGGAAGGCGCCGTGCTCCTGCCGGAACTGGATGATGCGCTGGGCCAGCGTCGGGCCGACCCCGGGCAGGGTGTCGAGCTGCTCTGCGGTGGCGCGGTTGAGGCTCAGCGGCCCGGCACGCGCGGTCGACCCGGTGACGGCGCCCTGGCCGGCCGGAGCACCGACCAGGATCTGCTCCCCGTCCGTCAGTACCCGCGCGAGGTTGAGGCTCTCGGTGTCGGTGCCCGGCACCGGACCGCCCGCGGCGGCCACCGCGTCGGCGACCCGGGAGCCGCCCGGCAGCCTGCGCAGGCCCGGGTGCAGCACTCGGCCGGCCACGTCCACCACGACGGCGGAGCCGTCCGCCCCCGCCCGGTCGACCGCGCCGGAGGGGGCGGCGGTGGGCGACGGGGTGCCGGGCGGACCGGCCCCCGCAGGCCGTTCCGGCGGTTCGGCGACGGCCGTCGTCGGCACGGCGACCGGCTGCGGACGGCCCAGCCAGAAGTGCTGGACGCCGTACCCCACCGCGAGCAGCAACAGCACGGACAGCCCCAGCACCGCTCGCCGGTCGACCAGCAGGCCGGGAGGCAGCCCCGGCCACCACCGGCCGGGGCCGGGGCCGGCCGGCGGCAGCGGTCGATCGGCGGCCGGTGGCCCAGGTGGCCCCTCCGGACCGCGCGCCGCCGGCCCGGGCGCCGGCTCGGGTGCCGGCTCGGGCGGCGGCTCCGGCGGCCTTCCCGCCGACAGCGCGGGCGCGCCGGCCCCGGCGGGCGGCGGCGGGACGGTGAAGAGGTTGGCCATCCGGTCCCGGACGGCTTCGGAGGTCTCTCGGCGACGGGCCGCGCCCGGAGTCATCGTTCTCATGCCCAGGACGTTAGGTCCGCCGCCGACCACCGGCGGAAACCGCCGGATTCCTGTGGACAAACCCGGCCTGTGGATAACTCACATCGCTCGAACGAGTGACAGCAGACGGGCACCACAACCCCGCACCCCAGCGCCCCAGCGGCCCCAGCACCCGCCAAAGCCCCAGCCCCAGCCCCTGCCCCTGCCCCTGCCCCTGCCCCTGCCGAGAGCCTCAGCGCGGCGAGACCACCACGGCCAGCAGCCCCGGCCCCACATGCGCGCCGATCACCGCGCCCACCTCGCCGACGTACAGCTCGCGCAGCCCCGGCACCCGCTCCCGCAGCCGCTCCGCCAGCGGTTCCGCCCGGTCCTCGGCGGCCAGGTGGTGGACCGCGATGTCCACCTCCCGCTCGCCCGCCTCCGCCACCGCGATCTCCTCCAGCCGCGCGATCGCCCGGGAGGCGGTGCGGACCTTCTCCAGCGGCTCGATCCGCCCGCCGGACAGGTGCAGCAGCGGCTTGACGGCCAGCGCGGAGCCGACCAGCGCCCGTGCGGCGCCGATCCGCCCGCCACGGCGCAGGTACTCCAGGGTGTCCACGTAGAAGTAGCTCCGGGTCTGCTCCGACCTCCGCCGGGCCTCGGCGGCGGCCTCCTCGATCCCCAGCCCCGCCTCCGCGGCCTCCGCGGCGGCCAGCACGCTGTGCCCCAGCGCCATCCCGACCAACCGGCTGTCCACCACCCGCACGGGGATCCCCACCTCGGCGGCCGCCAGCTGCGCGGCCTCGAAGGTGCCCGAGAGCTCGGCCGAGATGTGCACGGAGACGATCCCGCGCGCACCGGCCTCGGCGGCGGCCCGGTAGGCGGCGGCGAAGGTCTCGGGGCTCGGCCGGGAGGTGGTCACCCGGTGCTTGGCGCGCAGCGCCTCGGCCACGTCCTTGGGGGAGATCTCCACGCCCTCGGCCAGCACCTCGTCCCCGACGACGACACTGAGCGGTACGACCTCGATCCCGTGCCGGTCCACAGCGTCCTGCGGCAGATAGGCGGTGGAGTCGGTGACAAGAGCGAGGTGGCCGGGCATGTGCCGGAGGTTACTCCCCGTCGGGCCCCGAGGACAGCGCCGCCGACCGCCGCCGTCGGCCCGGCAGGTCGGCGGGACGGCCCGGCCGTCCCCGGACGTCAGGCCCCTCGGCCCGGCTAGGGCGTGTCTGACAAGCCCCGGCCCACCGACGATCCGCCCGCGTTCGGCTTGCGCAGCCGGTCGGCGAGCCGGGCGAGCGGTTCGGCGAGCCCCAGCACCTCCTCCGCACTGGGCCGACGCCCGGCGGCCCCGAGCCCCTTACGCCCGTCCGCCCCGGCCCCTGCCCCGGCCCCTGCCGAAGCCGGATCCGCGCCAGCACCAGCACCAGCACCAGCAGACGATGCCGCCCCCACCCCCGTGTCCCAGTGCCGCAGCGCCCCCGCCTCGTTGGCGCACTCCTCCGTCAGCCGGCTCAGCTCGTCATCGGCGAACCGCCGCATCCGGTCCTGCGCCGCCCAGCGCAGCGACTCGGCGGAGTGCGTGATCCGCTCGGCCCGCTCCCGCAGCTCGGCCAGCTTGGCGGTGACCCGGGTCTCGTCCGGCTCCCGCTCCAACATCCGCAGCTCGGCGTCGAGTTCGGCCGCGTGCGCGTCGAGCCGGGCGAGCAGCTGCATCGCCTCGCCGAGCTGCCCGTCCTGCGGGAGCCCGGCCGCCAGCACCTGCCGTGTGCTGTCCAGCGCGGTGCGCAGCGAGAGCCTGACGGCCGCCAGCCGGCCCTGTGCACCCGGCTTGGTGAAGGTCTTCGCCTTGAGGGTGACGTTCTCCACCGCGCGGCGGGCGTTGGCCTCGTGCCGCTCCACCTTGGTGGCGACGGCCTTGGCCGCCTTCACCGTGCCCACCACCGCCATCGCCAGCAGCGCCGCCCCGAAGAGCAGTACCAGCACGACCACCACACCGAGCGCGTCCATGGAGAGCCCACCTTCTTCCACCGCTGCCACCGGGCCCGGCCGCCCGGGTGCGGCCTGCTGCGACTGCCGATGTCTCCACCGTAGCCGCCGATCCGCCCCCGTTGGAGGCGTGGACGGCCCGCAGCCCCAGAGATCAGGGGCGGCTCAGGGACGGCTCAGGGGCACCCCCACCCCCTACCGGCCAGGAATGCCAGACTGGCCGCCATGCTGGAGACCTCGGCCCGCCTGCTGCGGCTGCGCTTCGACTACCGCGCGCACGACGGCAGCGAGAGCCGGCGCGAGACGGAACCGCACCGGCTGGTGCACACCGGCGTGCGCTGGTACCTGGTCGCCTGGGACACCGGCCGGGCGGACCGGCGGAACTTCCGGGTGGACCGGATGTCGCTGCGGCCCCCGGCCGGGCCGCGTTTCACGCCCCGTCAGCCCCCCGAGCAGGACGTCCGGGACTTCGTCTCCTGGGAGGTGGCACTCGGCCGGTACCGCTACCAGGCCCGGTTCACCGTCCAGGCGCCCGCACACGTCGTCGCCGAGCACATCGCGCCCACCTCCGGCCTGGTCGAGCCGCTGGACGAGCACAGCTGCACCCTGCGGGCGGGCTCCAACTCGCTCAACGGCCTGGCCGTGTACGTCAGCCTGCTCGGCCACGACTTCACCGTCCACGAGCCGCCGGAGCTGGTCGAGCACGTCCGGCTGATGGCGGGCCGGCTGCGTGCCGCCACGCCCACCCCGGACTGAGCCGCGCCCACCCGACTCAGCCGCGCCCACCCCCCGGACCGCCGCGAGCACCGCCGACGGCCCCACCCCCACAACCAGCACCCCGAAACCACCGGGCGCCGGCCGCCTCCCGAGCGGGAGGACGACCGGCGCCCGGTACGACACGGCGGGGTCAGCCGGTGACGATGTTCACCAGCTTCGGCGCCCGCGCGATGACCTTGCGGACCGGGGCGTCACCGATCGCGGCGACCACCGCCGGATCGGCCAGCGCCAGGGCCTCCAGCTCGGCGTCGGAGATCGAGGGCGCGACCTCCAGCCGGGCCTTCACCTTGCCCTTGATCTGCACCACGCACACGACGCTCTCGTCCACCACGTACGCCGGGTCGGCGACCGGGTAGTCCGCGAAGGCCAGCGACTCCTCGTGGCCCAGCCGGCGCCACAGCTCCTCGGCGATGTGCGGGGCCAGCGGAGCGATCAGCAGCACCGTCGACTCGGCCACCGACCGGGGCGTGGAACCGCGCTTGACCAGGAAGTTGTTCAGCTCGATCGCCTTGGCCACCGCCGTGTTGAAGCGCAGGCCGGCCAGGTCGCCGCGGATGCCGTCGATCGCCTTGTGCAGGGCACGCAGGGTCGCCTCGTCCGGCTCCTCCTGCGACACGACCAGCTCGCCGGTGGTCTCGGAGACGATGTTGCGCCACAGCCGCTGCAGGAAGCGGAACGGACCGACGACGGCCCGGTCGTCCCACGGGCGGGAGACGTCCAGCGGGCCCATCGACATCTCGTACAGGCGCAGCGTGTCCGCACCGTACTGGTCGGCGAAGTCGTCCGGGGCGATGGCGTTCTTCAGGGACTTGCCCATCTTGCCGGCCTCGCGGCGGACCTTCTGGCCCTGCCAGAAGAACTCGTCGTCGATCTCCTCGACCTCGGCGGCGGGCACCGGGAAGCCCCGGTCGTCGCGGTAGACGTCGGCGGTGATCATGCCCTGGTTGAACAGCTTGTGGAAGGGCTCGACCGAGGAGACGTGACCCAGGTCGTGCAGCACCTTGTGCCAGAAGCGGGCGTACAGCAGGTGCAGCACCGCGTGCTCGGCGCCGCCGACGTACAGGTCGACGCCGCCGGCCGGCTTCGCCTCCGTCGGGCCCATCCAGTAGGCCTCGTTGGCCGGGTCGACGACCTTCTCGCGGTCGGCCGGGTCGATGTAGCGCAGCTCGTACCAGCAGGAACCGGCCCAGTTGGGCATGGTGTTGGTCTCGCGACGGTAGGTCTTCACCCCGTCGCCCAGGTCCAGCTCGACGTTGACCCAGTCCTCGTTGCGCGACAGCGGGGTCTTCGGCGAGGAGGCCGCGTCGTACGGGTCGTAGGTGTGCGGCGAGTAGTCCTCGACCACCGGCACCTCGACCGGCAGCATCGACTCGGGCAGCGCGTGCATCGCGCCGTCCTCGCCGTAGACGATCGGGAAGGGCTCGCCCCAGTACCGCTGGCGGCTGAACAGCCAGTCGCGCAGGCGGAAGTTGACGGTGCCCTCGCCGATGCCGCGGGCGGCCAGCCAGGCCGTCACGGCGGCCTTGGCCTCGACCACGCCCAGGCCGTCCAGCGACAGGTCCTCGTGCGCCGAGTTGACGATCACGGAGTCGTAGGTGTCGAAGGCGTCGTCCCACGTGTGCGGGTCCTCGCCGCGGCCGTCGGTCGGCGCGACCACGCAGCGCATCGGCAGGTCGAAGGCGCGGGCGAAGGCGAAGTCGCGGTGGTCGTGGGCGGGCACGGCCATGATCGCGCCGGTGCCGTAGCCCATCAGCACGTAGTCGGCGACGAAGACCGGGACGGGCTCACCGCTCACCGGGTTGGTCGCGTACGCGCCGGTGAAGACACCGGTCTTGACCTTGGCGTCGACCTGGCGCTCGACGTCCGACTTGGCGGCGGCCTCGGCCCGGTAGGCGGCCACGGCCTCGGCCGGGGTGGCGGCGCCGCCCGTCCAGTCCTGGTGCGTGCCGGCCGGCCAGGCCGCCGGCACGATCGCGTCGACCAGCTCGTGCTCGGGCGCCAGCACCATGTAGGTCGCGCCGAACAGGGTGTCAGGCCGGGTGGTGAAGACGGTGATCGGGTCCGCGGCGGGCACGGCGAAGTCGACCCGGGCGCCCTCGGAGCGGCCGATCCAGTTGCGCTGCTGCAGCTTGATCGCCTCGGGCCAGTCCAGCTGGTCCAGGTCGGAGATCAGGCGGTCGGAGTAGGCGGTGATCCGCATCATCCACTGGCGCAGCTTGGACTTGAAGACCGGGAAGTTGCCGCGCTCGGAGCGGCCGTCCGCGGTGACCTCCTCGTTGGCCAGCACGGTGCCCAGCCCGGGGCACCAGTTGACCGGCACCTCCTTGGAGTACGCCAGCCGGTACTCGCCCAGCACCTCGTCCCGCTCGACGGCGGACAGCTCGGACCAGGCCCGGCCGTCCGGCAGCGCCCGCGAACCGTCGGCGAACTGTGCGACCAGCTCGGCGATCGGGCGGGCCCGGCCGGCCTCGGTGTCGTACCAGGAGTTGAAGATCTGCAGGAAGATCCACTGGGTCCAGCGGTAGTAGTCCGGGTCGATCGTGGCGATCGAGCGCCGCGAGTCGTGGCCCAGGCCCAGCCGGCGCAGCTGGCGGCGCATGTTGGCGATGGCCGCCTCGGTGGTGATCCGGGGGTGCTCGCCGGTGGCGACGGCGTGCTGCTCGGCGGGCAGGCCGAAGGCGTCGTAGCCCAGCGTGTGCAGCACGTTGTGGCCGGTCATCCGCTGGTAGCGGGCGTAGACGTCGGTGGCGATGTAGCCCAGCGGGTGGCCGACGTGCAGGCCGGAGCCGGAGGGGTACGGGAACATGTCCATGATGAAGCTGTGCGGCTTCGCGGAGACGTCGCCGGCCGAGCCGTCGGCCAGCGGGCCGACCGGGTTGGGGGCGTCGAACGTCCCCTCCTTCTCCCACAGGTCCTGCCAGCGGGACTCGATCTCGGCGGCCAGCGCGGCGCCGTAGCGGAAAGGCTCGGTGGCGGCTTCGGCCGCGCCGGAAGCAGGGGTCGTCTCGCTCATGGTCCTTCGGGCTCCATCGTCATCGTCAGGCGAACCGGGCAGCGTCCCCGGGCAGGCCCCGGGCCCCCGAACCGGGCCCGAAAGCAAAAAGGCCCCTCACAGGAGGGGTCGCCACGCCGACTCCGGCCTCGCCCCGGGGGCGTCGGCCGGTCCTGGTCAGCGCGGCCGGCTAAGGAGCAGGCGCACGGTTCGCATGGGGTCAGGGTACCGCAAGGCCGGGCGGCCCCCGGGCGACTATCCGGCGCGCACCGCCGCGTCGAACTCGCGCAGCGCCCGGGCCACCCGCCCCGACTGCATACCGGCCGCCAGCAGCCGGGCCCGGTCGGCGATCCGGTCCGCCTCCTCCTGCTCCCCGGTGCGCCGGTAGGAGTCGGCCAGCCGGACCATCAGCAGCGCCTTGGCCCGGGCCCGCTCCGGTGCGAGCGCGTCGACGGCGGAGCCGAGCAGCCGGCGGGCCTGCTCGTGCTCGCCCAGGAAGAGGTAGCCCTCCCCCACCATGCCCTCCAGGTCGGCCCGCTCCTGGCCGTGGTCCGGCTCGCCGTCCAAGGCCTGGAAGGCCCGCTCGGCGACCGCCTCGGCGCTGATCTGCTCGCCCTTCTTGCCGTGCGCCCGGGCGATCCGGCCCAGTTGCAGGGCCCGCTCACGGGGCGTCAGCACCTCGTCGGCGGCCCGCAGCGCGGTGGAGAGCATCGCCACCGCGTCCAGCCCGCGCCCGCCGGAGTTGTAGGTGGCCTGCACGGCCAGGCAGCCGACCACGCTGACCCCGAGCCGAGGGTCGCCGCAGACGTGCGCGGCCCGCAGCGCGGCCACGAAGGCCCGCTGGGCCGCCGCGTCGCTGCCCATGTCGTAGCTGGCCCAGCCGACCAGCCGGGCCAGCCGGCCGGCCGCCCCGTACAGCTCACGGCCGAGCGGCTCGTCGTAGCGGCCGAGCTCCAGCAGCTTGCCGACCATGGCCAGCTCGGCCCGGGCCGGTCCGAGGATCAGCCCGCCGCCGTACGCGCGCTCCAGGCGCTGCTTGCTGTCGTACGAGAGCCGCAGGTCGGCCAGCTGCTCGGGGGCGATCCGCAGCGCCCCCTCGCCGCCGGTGACCTCGGGCGGCGGGGAGGCCCAGTGCCGGGCGGCCTGCTCCAGCTCGTCGCCGCGGAACAGGTCGGTGAGCCGGACCGGCGCCGCGTCCGCGCCGGCCTCCCGCAGCGCGGTCTGCGCGGTGTCCGCCGTCCACGGGTCGGTGAGCAGCCGCGGCGAGAGCACCTTGGCACCCCGGCCGCCGCCCATCTGGCCCCAGAGCTGCTCGTAGGTGACGGCGATGCCGACGGTACGGCTGAGCACCTCGCAGACGGTCTGGTCGTGCGGCGAGCGCGGCACCATGCCGCGGTCGCGCCACTTGTACGGAGCGGTGGAGCTGATCGCGAGCCCGGGCGGGAGCATGGCGCTCACCTCGCGGGCGAGCCGCTCCGGGCTCCAGCCCAGCTGGTGCAGTATCCGCGCCAGCTCTTCGTTCCGTTTGCGTGCCAGATCGGCCATGGCACGACCGTAGCTGGCCGACCACGTGGCCCGGTAGGGCCCCCGGCCCCGCCCCGGCCCGGAGCGGCCCGGCGACCCGGCGAGCCGGTAGCGGGGCGGGCCGGGCGCGCGGGGCCGCCCTGACGCACCGACCGGCTGACGGAATGCCAGAAGGGCCGCCTCCCGGAGGAGACGGCCCTTCTTCCTTCTGCTGTGGAGCTATGGAGAATCGAACTCCAGACCTCCTGCATGCCATGCAGGCGCTCTACCAACTGAGCTATAGCCCCTTGTTGCTGCTGTCCCCGGCATTTCCCCCGGCGACATCGCCAACAATACACGGTCCCGGGGGTGCCTCCCTAATCGCTTTCCACCGCCCCGCCACCGGCTCCCACCAGGCAGGCCGCCGGCGCGACCCGGAGGCGGGCAGGGCCCGGGCCCGCGTACCGGGGACGGGTCCGGAGAACGCCGAAGGCCGCCACCCGGATCGGGTGGCGGCCTTCGCAGCTCCTGTGGAGCTATGGAGAATCGAACTCCAGACCTCCTGCATGCCATGCAGGCGCTCTACCAACTGAGCTATAGCCCCGCGACACATGCGGCCCTCGCGGACCACCGGTGCGGAGTGGAGCTATGGAGAATCGAACTCCAGACCTCCTGCATGCCATGCAGGCGCTCTACCAACTGAGCTATAGCCCCGCGTTCCCGCGATTCCCGCTTTCCTCTCGGTCTGCGTTCCTCGCTGCGAACGAGGAAGACTCTAGCTGGTCAGAGCCGGAACTGCGAAATCGCCCCTAGTTCACCGTCAGGTCTCGTCACCGATGACCGGCTGCGGGAGGGTGCCCGCGTTGTGCTCGAGCAGCCGCCAGCCGCGCGCGCCCTGGCCGAGGACCGACCAGCAGCAGTTGGAGAGGCCCCCGAAACGCTCCCAGTGCACCGCGTCCAGGTCGAGCAGCCGGCCCAGCATGGTGCGGATGGTGCCACCGTGGCTGACCACCACCAGGGTGCCGTCCTCGGGCAGCTTCCCGGCCGCATCCAGCACCACCGGCACCGAGCGGTCCGCGACCTCGGTCGCCAGCTCCCCGCCGCCGCGCCGGACCGGCTCGCCCTGCGCCCACGCCTCGAACTGCTCCGGGAAGCGCGCCCGGATCTCGGCGTTGGTCAGCCCCTGCCACTCGCCCGCGTAGGTCTCCCGCAGGCCCTCGTGGTGGTCCACCGCGAGGGCGGTGACCTTGGCCAGCTCGGCCGCGGTGTCCCGGGCGCGCTGGAGGTCGGAGGAGATCAGCAGGTCGGGCTGCAGGCCCGCGAGCAGCCTGGCCGCGCGCCGGGCCTGCTCCAGGCCCTGCTCGGTCAGCGGGATGTCGGTGCTCCCCTGGAACCGGGACTCCAGGTTCCAGGAGGTCTGGCCGTGCCGCCAGAAGACGATGCGCGGCCCCCGCGCGGCGCGGCTCAGCTCTCGTCCCCGGAGACGGCGTTGCCGGCGGCGTCGGTGACGGCGTTCTCGGGCCGGTTGCGGGTGGCCACCGCGTCGGCCGGCAGCGGCACCTCGGGGCAGTCCTTCCAGAGCCGGTCGAGGGAGTAGAAGGAGCGCTCCTCGGAGTGCTGGACGTGCACCACGATGTCCAGGTAGTCGAGCAGGATCCAGCGGCCCTCGCGCTCGCCCTCGCGGCGGACGGGCTTGATGTCCAGCTGCTCGCGCAGCTGGTCCTCGATCTCCTCCGCGATCGCGCGGACCTGCCGGTCGTTGGCCGCCGACGCGATCAGGAAGGCGTCGGTGATCGACAGCACCTCGCTGACGTCGAAGGCGATGATGTCGTGGGCGAGCTTGTCGGCCGCCGCCTGGGCGGCGACGTCGAGGAGCTGCTGGCTGTGGTCGGTGACGGTCACGTTGTACTTCCCGCTCGGTGGCAATATCGCCTTCCAGGATCTCACGAACGGACCGGGGCCCGGATCGTCCGATCCGGGCCCCGGGTACGAGCTGCGCGCGAGCGGCGGCTACTGCGCCTTCGGCGGCTGGTAGTCCTTGCCCAGGACCACCACCAGGTCCGCGTTCTGCGGGTCGGCCACCTTCTTCAGCACGGTCTCCGGCAGCCCGAGCGCACCGGCCAGGGCCTTGCCGTCGGCCGCCTTGGCGTCGTCCGTGTAGCGGATCTCGGTGGTCGCCTGGGCCGGCGCCTTCGCGGAGCTGGGCACCAGCTCCAGACCGGCGTTGACGGCCTGGACGCCCGCGGCGGCGGCGTTCGGGTCGCTGCCCGAGGCGTTCACCACCGACACCCGCGAGGTGGCGCTGCCCCCGGTCACCGCACCGGCCTTCACGGTGCCGCCGAGGATCTCCTTGACCTGCTGCCCGGCGGTGGCCTCGTCCAGCGTGCCGTCCGGCTTCACCTTGAGCGTGCTGCCGGTCAGGTGCCCGTCCTTGGCCTGCCCGGCCAACAGCGCGAGCACCCCGCCGAGCTTGTTCTCAGGCAGCGACGGGTCCAGCACCGCGTTCATCCGGTGCACGTCGTCGGTCGCCTCCGCCAGGTCGGTGGGCATGGTGCGCAGCACCGCGTCCAGCACCTTGCCGAAACGGGCCAGCTGGGCGTCCCGGCCCTCGGTGGGCGCCTGGTAGGTGGCGTAGGCCACGGAGGCCTTGCCGCTCAGCAGGACGCCCTTGCCGGCCGTGGCCAGCACCTTGCCGTCGGGCTTGTTCCCGTCGTGCACGTCGACGTCGGCGTCCACCCGCACGCCGCCCAGCTGGGCCACCAGGAGCTCCAGGTACGGGGTGTCCAGCCGCCAGGTGCCGGCCACCGGGGCGCCCAGCACGGTGCTCAGCCCCTCCCGGGCGCCCGAGGCACCGACGGCGTCCAGCGACTGTCCCACCGTGGTGGTGGTGGCGTCCCCGCTGCCGGGCAGCTTGAGGGTGTCCGGCAGCATCAGCACCGAGCCCTTGTGGCCGGCCGGGTCGTTCACCAGCAGGGCGGTGGAGACCTTCCCCTGCAGGTCGCGCAGGTGCACCACGTTGACCTGGCGGTCGCCGGCCACCGCGGCCGCGTCGTTGCCGCCACCGAGCTTGCCGGCCCACCACAGGTAGCCGAACACGGCCGCGCCCGCCACGGCGAGCACCGCCAGCAGCCCGATCAGCCGGTTGCGCAGGCGGCGGCGGCGCTCGGCCCGGACCTCGCTGCGCGACTCGGCGAACTTCAGCCAGTCGATGACGTCCTCGGACTCCTCCGCCGGCTCGTCCACGAAGGTGAACTCGCCGGTGGTGTACGCGTCCTTGGGCGCCCTGGCGTTCCGGCGGCCGCCGACCTGCTCGGAGGGCTGCTCGGGCTCGGCGCCCGCCGCGGCGGGCGGGGCCGGCCGCGGGCGCGGCGGTCCGGGCGGCGGCGCCTGCTGGGCCGGTGCCTGCTGGGCCTGCCGCGGCGGCTGGACCTGCTGCACCTGCTGCACCGGCGGCTGGACCTGCGGCGGCTGCTGGACCTGCTGCTGGGCGTAGGGATCCTGGACGTACCCCTGCTGCTGCCCGTACGGGTCGTAGACCGGCTGGTACGGCTGCTGCTGGTAGTACCCCTGCTGGTACTGCTGCTCCTGCGGCGCGTACCCCTGCTGCTGCCCGTACGGGTCCTGGCCCTGCTGCTGGTAGGGCTGCTGCTGGTAGTACCCCTGCTGCGGCTCCTGGGGGTACTGCTGGTACGGCTCCTGGTAGGGCTGCTGCTGGTACGGGTACCAGGCCTCGTCGTCCTGGCCGCCGCGGTCTGCCGATCCGGTCACGCCGCCCCTCCCGGGATCAAGGCTGGGCCGGCGCGTAGAGCGCCCGCTTGTCGATGTAACGCACCACGCCGTCCGGCACCAGGTACCAGACCGGCTCGCCCTTGGCGACCCGGAGCCGGCAGTCGGTGGAGGAGATGGCCAGCGCGGGCACCTCGACCAGGGAGACCCTCCCGACCGGGAGACCGGCGTCGGAGAGAGTGTGCCCCGGGCGGGTGCAGCCGATGAAGTGGGCGAGCTCGAAGAGCTCCTCGGAGTCCCGCCAGGAGAGGATCTGGGCGAGGGCGTCGGCGCCGGTGATGAAGAACAGCTCGGCGTCCGGGTGCAGCGCGTGCAGGTCGCGCAGGGTGTCCACGGTGTAGGTGGGGCCGTCCCGGTCCATGTCGATCCGGCTGACCGAGAACTGCGGGTTCTCCGCGGTGGCGATGACCGTCATCAGATAGCGGTCCTCGGCGAGCGAGACGCTGCGGTCGTCCTTCTGCCACGGCTGCCCGGTCGGCACGAAGATCACCTCGTCGAGGTGGAACGCGCTCGCCACCTCGCTCGCGGCGACCAGGTGGCCGTGGTGGATCGGGTCGAAGGTGCCGCCCATCACGCCGAGTCGCCTCTTCGCCACGCCGCGCGCGGCCCGGGCCTGCTCTCTCATGGCGCCACACCTTACGCGACCGCGATTGCCGCGAGGAAAGTGCGGGGCGGCGGGGCCCCGGCCCGGGGCCCCGCGAGTGCCCCGGTACCGCCCGGGGTCAGCGGTCGCGGTTGAAGCGGGTGGTCACGAAGAGCAGCAGCAGCAGGATGAACAGCGCACTGCCACCGGTGAGGTACGGGTTGAGGCTGTCGTGGTTGCCGCCCTCGGACTCGGCGAGCTGGGTGAGGGCGGACAGTGCGGCGTGGCTCATGGTCGGCAGGACCTTCTCGGCTCGGTGACGGACCAGGGGTGCGGGCCGGCTCGGCCTGCGCGCTCATCGTACGGGGGGCGCCCCCGCAACCGCGCGGCGGCCCACCGCGTCCTCAGGACGGGGCGGCGGGCCGCCGGACGGGCCGTCAGCCGACACCCGGTCAGCGGCCCGGGCGGGCGGGCTCAGTTGTTGCGGCCGGCCCGCACCAGCAGCCAGGCCAGCAGTCCGACCCCGACGAAGGACGCGACCACGATGATCCGCAGGAAGAGGCCGGGGCCGGCCTCGGTCGAGATCGGGCCGGCCAGGTGGGCCAGGGTGGCAGGGGACATCGGGGTACTCCTCGGTGCTGCGGGGCGGCCCGGCCCGGTCACCGGGGCCGGCCCTGCCAGGGTAGACCGGCTTACGGCCGCCCGGCGGCAGCACCCCCGCCGGGCACGACGGGGACGAGTGCGGGCACACGGACGTTGGAGCCAACAGCAGCGGGGGCCGGCCGGGGAGCCGGTGCCGGCATCGACCAGGGAGGTACTCACAGCATGTCCGATCTGACCAAGGAGACCGCGCCGAGCCGGCGCCGCCAGCGCTTCCCCGAGATCTCGACCCGGGCCTGGGAGCACCCGGCGGACCGCTCGGCGCTGGTGGCCCTGCGCAAGCTGAGCGGCTTCGACGAGGTGCTGAAGAAGCTCGCCGGGCTGGTCTCCGAGCGCAGCGTCCGGCTGATGTTCCTGGCCACGGCGGTGCGCACCTCCGAGCGCCAGTTCCCCGAGCTGTACAACATGGTCCGCGACGCGGCGTACGTGCTGGACCTGGAGCAGGTCCCCGACCTGTACGTGACGCAGGACCCGACGGTGAACGCCATGTGCATCGGCATGGACACCCCGATCATCGTGCTGACCAGCGGTCTGGTCGAGCTGCTGGACGAGGAGGAGCTGCGGGCGGTGATCGGCCACGAGGTCGGGCACGCGATGTCCGGCCACGCGGTCTACCGCACGATGCTGCTGATCCTCACCAACATCGCCACCCGGATCGCCTGGATACCGCTCGGCAACCTCGCGATCACCGCGGTGATCACCGCGCTCAAGGAGTGGTTCCGCAAGGCCGAGCTGTCCTGCGACCGGGCCGGCCTGCTGGCCGGCCAGGACCTGCAGGCCTCGATGCGCGGCCTGATGAAGCTGGCCGGCGGCCACAACCTCGCCGAGATGAACGTGGACGCCTTCCTGGAGCAGGCCGAGGAGTACGACCGGGCCGGCGACCTGCGGGACGGCGTGCTCAAGCTGCTCCAGGTGCTGCCGCAGACCCACCCGTTCGCGGTGGTCCGGGTGGCCAAGCTGAAGAAGTGGGCGGAGAGCGAGGAGTACCGCTCCGTCCTGGCCGGCGCCTACCCGCGCCGGGGCGACGACCGGGACAGCTCGGTCGGGGCGCAGTGGAAGGCCGCGGCCGACTCCTACTCGCAGTCGGTCAAGGAGAGCAAGGACCCGCTGATGGGCCTGCTGCGGGACGTGGCCGGCGGGGTCGGCACGGTGGGCGGCAAGCTCCGCGACACCTTCGCGGGTGCCCGTAGCGGGGCCGGCGCCGACGGCGCGGCGGACGGCACGGCGGCCGAGGGCGCCACCGGCTGACCGCGGGCCGCCCGGGGTGCCCGGCCCGGCCTCAGCCGGTGATCGGGCCGAGCACCCCGCACAGCTGCCAGGCCGGGCGGGCGTGGTCGGCCGGGCTGGCCGCCACCGAGCCACCGCCGGCCGCACCGGCCAGCAGCGGCTGCAGGTAGGCGGAGCTGTCCGTGCCGCAGGCGGTCGGACCGGCCTGGACCACCGCGTCCACGATCCGCAGCCGCCCGGTGCCGATGTCACCGTGCTCGAACTCGAAGCGCAGCTCGCGACGGACCGAGAACAGGCTGGCCGGCGCGTCGGCCGTGCCGGCCGGGCGCAGCGCGTAGACCAGGGTGTGGTCGGCGACCACGTCGAGCGTCCCGCTGTCCACCTCGGTCACGGTGACCGCACCGGCCACCTTCACGCCCTGCGAGGCCAGCGCCACCTTGCCCGGGTCGAAGCGCACCAGCCACCCGGTGGCCGCGTGCCGCTGGTCGTCCCTCGGCGTGCTCACGCTGTCGTCGTACTGGGTCTGCTCGCCCGCCGTCACCAGGGCCCGCGCCTGACCGGTCTCCGACTGCGCCAGGGTGGCCGGCGCCAGCGCGGAGGCCGTCAGGTAGCGCTGCGCCGTCTCCAGCGCCCGGGCCACCTCGCCCCGGGTGAAGTGCGCGGTGGCGGCCGCGGCCGGTACGCCGAGCCCGGCGGCTCCGTCCCCGAAACTCGTGGCCAGACCTGCGAACGGGTGCGCCGGGTCGGCCACCGCGGCGACCGGGCCGGTCGGGCTGAGCGCCATCACGGTGGAGGTCAGCTGGTTGCCGCTCGGCACCGTGCCCGGCCGGTGCGGGGAACTCACCCCGAAGTAGACCGCGGCCGCGAACGCCAGGACCACCACGAGCAGCAGCGCGACGGCCTGCCGGGGCAGCGAGCCCAGCGCGCCGAAGCCGATCCTGGGCCGGGTGGCCCGGGGGTGGTCGCCCCCCAGCCGCTCCTGGGCGGAGAGCTCCTGGATCCGGGCAGCCCGCACGAACGATTCGTCGAAGACCACGGATCGAAACTCGTCCTCGTTACCGGAACCGCCCTCGGGGGTACCCTCGGGAGGCTCGCGCGGGTCACCCATACCACCAGGGTAGACGCGGGCCCGGCCCGGTACGAGGGGGTGTGCGCAACTTCTGCCCGCCGGCTCAGCCGGTCGGCAGGCCGGCCACCACCGGTGCCCGGTCGACCGCGGCGCCCGTGCTGCTGCCGCTCTCCGGCCGGCGCGGTGAATCCTCGGCCCCGCCACCGGTGCCCCGGTAGATCGCGGCGACCGCCACGGCCACCACGCCGAGACCCATCACCACCGCCAGCACCCAGGCCACCGGCCGGTGCCAGCGCTGCTGCGCGACGTCCCGGCCCCGGTGGGACCCCACCCGTCCGTACCGGGCCGGGCGGCCCCGGCGGGAACGCCGCCGGGAGCGGTCCAGACCGGACCACGGGTCCGGGTAGAGGCGATCGTCGTCGAGACCGCGCGGGTGCGGGCGCAGCTCCAGCGGCACGCCCTCCCCCGAGGTCGTCAGCTCGTAGCCCCGACCGGTGCCGACCGCGTCCGGCTCGAAGCGCGCCTCGGCGGCGGCCAGCTGCCGCTCCAGCGCGCTCGGCTCATGGACCGCGGCGGACCGGACGAACGCCTCGTCGAAGACCACGGTGGCGAACTCGTCGTCCGCACCACCGTGATCGGCGCCGTCGGGGTACGGCGAACCCCCCACATCGTCAGCCACGGATTCAGCGTATTACCGGGCGGCCCTTTTGTCTGGGTCTCCCGACAGTTGCTCCGTCACACGGGTGGCCCGGTGCTCCCCGCAGGGGCCCCGCCTCCGCTCCGGCTCAGGACCCCACGGTCTGCGTCGCCTCGCCCCGGACGTGCCCGTCACCGGTGACGATGTACTTGGTCGAGGTCAGCTCGGGCAGGCCCATCGGCCCGCGGGCGTGCAGCTTCTGGGTGGAGATGCCGATCTCCGCGCCGAAGCCGAACTCACCGCCGTCGGTGAACCGGGTGGAGGCGTTGACCGCCACCGTGGTGGCGTCCACCAGCTGGGTGAACCGGCGGGCGGCGGCCTGCGAGGTGGTCACGATCGCCTCGGTGTGGCCGGAGGACCAGCGCCGGATGTGCGCGACGGCCGCCTCCAGCGAGGGCACCACCGCGGCCGCCAGGTCGAGCGAGAGGTACTCGGTCTCCCAGTCCTCCTCGGTGGCCGGCAGCACGGTGGCCGGCGAGCCCTCGGCGGCCTTGAGCACCGCCTCGTCCCCGTGCACCGTCACGCCGGCCCCGGCGAGCGCCGCCAGCGCGAGCGGCAGGAACTCGTCGGCGACGTCCTGGTGCACCAGCAGGGTCTCCGCGGAGTTGCAGACGCTGACCCGCTGCGCCTTGGAGTTGAGCAGGATGCCCACCGCCATCGCCAGGTCGGTCTGCGCGTCCACGTACACGTGGCAGTTGCCGGTGCCGGTCTCGATCACCGGCACGGTGGAGCCCTCCACCACGGTGCGGATCAGCGAGGCGCCGCCGCGCGGGATCAGCACGTCGACCAGGCCGCGGGCCCGCATCAGCTCCTGGACCGAGTCGCGGCTCTCGCCCGGCACCAGCTGGACGGCGTCGGCGGGCAGGCCGGCCCCGGCCACGGCGTCCCGCAGGACGGCGACCAGCGCCGTGTTGGAGCGGTACGCGGAGGCCGAGCCGCGCAGCAGGACGGCGTTGCCGGACTTCAGGCAGAGCGCGGCGGCGTCCACCGTCACATTGGGGCGGGCCTCGTAGATGATGCCGACCACGCCGAGCGGCACCCGGACCTGGCGCACGTCCAGGCCGTTGGGCAGGGTGTAGCCGCGCACCACCTCGCCGACCGGGTCGGGCAGCCCGGCCACGTCCCGGACATCGGAGGCGATCGCCGCGATCCGCTCCGCGGTCAGCGTGAGCCGGTCGACCACCGACTCGGCGGTGCCCGCCGCGCGCGCCCTGGCCACGTCCTCGGCGTTGGCCGCGGTGATCTCCGCGGTGCGGTCGACCAGGGCGTCCGCGATCGCCAGCAGCGCTACGTCCTTGGCCCGGCGCGGCAGTGGGGCGAGCTCGGCGGCCGCCTCCCGGGCACGGCGCGCGGCGGCGAGGACGGGGCTGTCGGTGGTGGCGTGGTCGCTCATGCCGAAAGGGTAGCGAGTCCGGCGGCGCCACCCGGCCCGCGTCCCGTCCGGTGAGACGCCGTCCCACCGGCCGCCCCACCCTCGCCCGGGCCCGCGGCCGGGTCAGTACGGGTGCACGCCGCCCAGCTGCGGCGAGGGGTCGCCGAAGCCCTCGGCGACCCGCTGGTGGTAGGTCGGGCGGTCGACCACCTCCAGGCCGACGATCTCCCACGGCGGCAGGTTGGCCGAGCCCTTGTGCTCCCCCCACAACCGCAGCGCGATGGCGGCCGCGTCGTGCAGGTCGCGGGCCTCCTCCCAGTAGCGGATCTCCGCGTGGTCGGCGGCGTACCGGGCCGTCAGGAAGAACGAGTGGTCGTGCGCGAGCCGCTCCAGCGCCGCGCGCAGCTCCCCCAGCGGGGTGGCCCGGCCGGCCACGCTGAGCACCACGTGCCACAGCCGGCCCTGCTCGGGCTGCGGCTGCTCGTCCTCCTCGCGCGGATGCAGCTCCCGGACACTCTCCTGCGGCTGGTGCTGCGGCCCGTCCCCCGCGCCGCGGCCGCCCGTGATGCTGGTCAGCCTCCGCCCCGCCGTCTCTCCGGGCAGCGCTCCCGGCAGCCTGCGTCCCACCGGCGGCCTCCTGTTCGGCGACGACACTGTCCGGACCCGGCCGGGCCCGCCTGACCCTCTCCCCCTCGGAGCCTTCCGTCAGCCGCGCAGGACGACCAGGTCGTCACGGTGGACGACCTCGCGCTCGTACTCGGCTCCGAGCTCCTGGGCCAGTTCTCGGGTGGACCGGCCGAGCAGACGGGGCAACTCCCTCGCATCAAAGTTGACCAGTCCGCGGCCGACGATGTGGCCGTTTTCACCAAGAAGGTCCACCGGATCACCCGCGGTGAAGTCCCCGTCCACCCGGGTCACCCCGGCGGGCAGCAGCGACTTCCCTCCGTGCACCACCGCGTCCACCGCACCGGCGTCCAGGTGCAGGGCGCCGCGCGGGGTGGAGGCGTGCTCCAGCCAGAGCAGCCGGTCGGCGGAGCGGCTGCCGGTGCGCCGGAACAGCGTGCCGGTGGGGCGCCCGGCCAGCGCGTCGGCCGCCTGGCTCGCGGCGGTGAGCACCACCGGGATGCCCGCACCGGTGGCGATCCGGGCCGCCTCGATCTTGGTCACCATGCCGCCGGTGCCGACCCCGGCCTTGCCGGCGCTGCCGATCTCGATGCCGTCCAGGTCCTGCGGGCCGCGCACCAGCTCGATCCTGCTGGTACCGGCCCGGCTGGGGTCGCCGTCGTAGAGCCCGTCCACGTCGGACAGCAGCACCAGCAGGTCGGCCCGGACCAGGTGGGCCACCAGGGCGGCCAGCCGGTCGTTGTCACCGAACTTGATTTCGGCGGTGGCGACGGTGTCGTTCTCGTTGACGATCGGCATCGCGCCCATCGCCAGCAGCTGGTCCAGGGTCCGGTAGGCGTTGCGGTAGTGCGCCCGCCGGCTGGCGTCCTCGGCGGTCAGCAGCACCTGGCCGACCCGTACGCCGTACCGGGCGAACGAGGCGGTGTAGCGGGCCACCAGCAGGCCTTGGCCGACGCTGGCGGCGGCCTGCTGCCGGGCCAGGTCGCTGGGGCGCCGCTCCAGTCCGAGCGGGGCCAGGCCGGCCGCGATCGCGCCGGAGGACACCAGCACCACATCCGGCGCGTCGGGCCGGTTGCGCACCTTGGCGAGGGCGTCGACCAGCGCGTCCACCCGATCGGCGTCCAGGCCGCCGGCCGCGGTGGTGAGCGAGGAGGAGCCGACCTTGACGACGATCCGCCGTGCGGCCAGCACCTCCTGCCGCAGTGTCTGATCGGTCATCAGTGCCCTCCGGGTCGTACGGGATCGAGCCCATGGCTCGGACCGCAATCTACGCGATCCGGCCACCGCCGCCGTACGCCGTTCCACCCCCCGGGACGGCCGGAGCACGGCCCGGTGGCGCCGGCCAGGAGCGCGGGGAGGACCCCAACGCCCCTGGCCGGGTGGCTCAGTGGTCCTCGTCGTCGCCTTCGAGGACCTGCCGGCCGGAGGAGAGCGCCTCGAAGGCGAGGTACTCGGTCTCCGCGGCGTCGCGCCCCTTCTGCTTCTCCCGGCGGCGGTCGACGGCCGGCCGCTGGGTCTCCATCCGGTGGTCCTCGCCACGGCGGCCCAGCATCTCCGCGCCGGCGGCCATGGTCGGCTCCCAGTCGAAGACCACGGCGTTGTCCTCGGGGCCGATGATGACGGTGTCGCCCTCCTTGGCACCGACCTTCCACAGCTCCTGCTCGACACCGAGCCGGGCCAGCCGGTCGGCGAGGTAGCCGACCGCCTCGTCGTTGGCGAAGTCGGTCTGGCGGACCCAGCGCTCCGGCTTGATGCCGCGGATGCGGTAGGCGCCGTCCTCCTCGCTGATGGTGAAGCCGGCGTCGTCCACCGCGGTGGGCCGCAGCACGATCCGGGTCGACTCCTGCTGCGGCTTGGCCGCCCGGGCCTCCGAAACGATCTGCGCCAGCGCGTAGTTGAGCTCGCGCAGGCCCTTGTGGGCGAGCGCGGAGACCTCGAAGACGCGGTAGCCGCGCTCCTCCAGTGAGAGCCGGGTGAGGTCGGCGATGTCCTGGCCGTCCGGCACGTCGACCTTGTTCAGCGCGACCAGCCGCGGCCGGTTCTCCAGCCCGCCGTACGCGGCGAGTTCGGCCTCGATGGTCTCCAGGTCGGTGAGCGGGTCGCGGCCGGGCTCCAGGGTGGCGCAGTCCAGTACGTGCACCAGCACCTCGCAGCGCTCGACGTGCCGCAGGAACTCCAGGCCCAGACCGCGGCCCTGGCTGGCGCCGGGGATCAGGCCGGGGACGTCGGCGATGGTGTAGACGGTCTCGCCGGCGGTCACCACGCCGAGGTTGGGGATCAGCGTGGTGAAGGGGTAGTCCGCGATCTTCGGCTTGGCCGCGGAGAGCACCGAGATCAGCGAGGACTTGCCCGCGCTCGGGTAGCCCACCAGCGCCACGTCGGCGACGGACTTGAGCTCCATCACGATGTCGCCGGCCTCGCCGGGCTCGCCGAGCAGGGCGAAACCGGGGGCCTTGCGGCGGGCGGAGGCCAGCGAGGAGTTGCCGAGGCCGCCGCGGCCGCCGGCGGCGGCGACGAAGCTGGTGCCGTGGCCGACCAGGTCGGCGAGCACGTTGCCCTGCTTGTCCAGCACCACGGTGCCGTCGGGAACGGGCAGGACCAGGTCCTCGCCGCTGGCGCCGGTGCGGTGACCGCCCGCGCCGGGCTTGCCGTTGGTGGCCTTGCGCTTGGGAGAGTGGTGGTACTCGAGCAGGGTGGTGATGTTGGCGTCGACGGTGAGGATGACGCTGCCGCCCTCACCGCCGTTGCCGCCGTCGGGCCCGCCGAGCGGCTTGAACTTCTCCCGGTGCACGGAGGCGCAGCCGTGGCCCCCGTTACCCGCGGCGACGTACAGCTCGACGCGGTCCACGAAGGTGGTCATGGGATGTGCCTCCAGTGCGAAGAAAGTATGTTCCTGCGGTAAAACACGGAGGGTGGACCGGGTCATCCCGGCCCACCCTCACTGTGAGTCTTGACGCAAGGTCAGCAGACTCAGGCCTCGACGGCCACGATGTTGACGACCTTGCGGCCGCGACGGTTGCCGAACTGCACCGCACCGGCGGTCAGCGCGAACAGGGTGTCGTCGCCACCGCGGCCGACACCGGCACCCGGGTGGAAGTGGGTGCCGCGCTGGCGGACGATGATCTCGCCGGCGCTGACGACCTGGCCACCGAAGCGCTTGACGCCGAGGCGCTGGGCGTTCGAGTCACGGCCGTTGCGGGTAGAGCTTGCGCCCTTCTTGTGTGCCATCTCGCTATCCCCTTACTTGCTGACGGAGTCGATGCTGGTGATCCGCACAGCGGTGTGCTGCTGACGGTGACCCTGGCGGCGACGGTAGCCGGTCTTGTTCTTGTAGCGCAGGATGACGATCTTCTCGCCCTTGGTCTGGTCCACGACCTCGGCGTGAGCCTTCACGCCGGCGAGCACCCACGGGTCGGAGGTGACAGCTTCACCGTCGACGATGAGGATGGTCGAGAGCTCGACCGAGTCACCCGGCTTGGCCTCAATACGGTCAATCTCCAGCACGTCGCCGACGGCGACCTTGTGCTGGCGGCCGCCTGCGCGAACGATCGCGTACATGCGGTACCTGCTTTCTGTACTCGGTCGGAACTCGCCGATGCCAGCCACCTGGGTACGGACACAGGGGCCTCCCCCGGGCCAGAAGGACTGAACCCGGGAGGTGATCTGCTCGGGAGCGCGGCGTTAAACACGCCAAGGGTCAAGAATACGGACCGGCCCCCCTCGGGGCAAACCGGGCCCTACCCGGCGCCGGCCGGGCCCTCCCCGCGGGGTGGACCCGGCCGGCACCCGGGGCTTACTCGGACGCCGTATCACCTTCGGCGGCCGCGGCCTTCTTGGCCGCCGCGCTGGTCCGCTTGGTGGCGGTCTTGCGGGCGGTGGTCTTCTTCGCCGCGGCGGTCTTCTTCGCCGCCGTCGCCGTGGTCTTCTTGGCCGCCGCCTTGCGCGGCGCCCGCTTCTTCGGCGCCGGGGCCTCCTCGGTCTCCTCGACCTCGGCGGCCGGCTCCTCGACCGGCTCGGCGACGGGCGCCTCGGCCTCGGCCGGCGCGGCGGCCTCGACCACCGGGGCGGCCGGCTCGACGACCGGCTCGGCCACCGGCTCGGCCTTCTGCTGGTCGGCCGCGGCCGACAGCGCGGCCTCGACCACGGCGTCGGCGCGGGCCTGCAGCACCACGATCTCGGCCTCGCCCGGGGCGCCGGCCGGAGCCGTGGCCTTGCGGACCGCGCGGCGGCGGGTGCGGCCGGCGGCCGGCGCGGCGGCCGGGATCTCGACCAGGCTCGGCTGCGCGGCGGGCACCTCGGCCTCGACCGGCGCCGCCGGCTCCTCGACCGCGATCTCCAGCTGCTCGCCGGCCTCGGGCACGACGATCTCGAAGGTCTCCTCGGCCTCGCCCTCGAACTCGTCCTCGGTGGTCTCCAGCGCCTCCGGCTCGCTCTGCCCGGCGCCGCCCTTGCCCCGGCGCCGGCGCTTGCCGCCACCGGCAGACTCACCGGCCGTACCGGTCTGGCCGCCACCACCGCCGCCGTGGCTGTGCGGCTGGTCCATGTGGACGATGACGCCGCGCCCGTTGCAGTGCACGCAGGACTCGGAGAAGGACTCCAGCAGGCCTTGGCCGACCCGCTTGCGGGTCATCTGGACCAGGCCCAGCGAGGTGACCTCGGCCACCTGGTGCTTGGTGCGGTCCCGGCCCAGGCACTCCAGCAGGCGGCGGAGCACCAGGTCGCGGTTGGACTCGAGCACCATGTCGATGAAGTCGATCACGATGATGCCGCCGAGGTCGCGCAGCCGCAGCTGGCGCACGATCTCCTCGGCCGCCTCGATGTTGTTGCGGGTGACGGTCTCTTCCAGGTTGCCGCCCTGACCGACGAACTTGCCGGTGTTGACGTCGACCACGATCATCGCTTCGGTCCGGTCGATCACCAGCGAACCGCCGCTGGGCAGCCAGACCTTGCGGTCCAGCGCCTTCATCAGCTGCTCGTCGATCCGGTAGGTCGCGAACACGTCGACGTCCGAGGTCCAGCGCTGGAGCCGGTCCGCGAGGTCGGGGGCGACGCCGCCGACGTACTCGTGGATGGTGTTCCAGGCCTCGGAGCCGCTGACGATGACCTTGCTGAAGTCCTCGTTGAAGATGTCGCGGACGACCCGGACGGTCATGTCCGGCTCGCCGTAGAGCAGCGCCGGGGCGTTGCCGGTGGCGGCCTTCTTCTGGATCTCCTCCCACTGCGCCTGCAGGCGCTGCACGTCGCGGGTCAGCTCGTCCTCGCTGGCGCCCTCGGCGGCGGTGCGCACGATCACGCCCGCGTCGTCCGGGACGATCTTCTTGAGGATCTGCTTGAGCCGGGCGCGCTCGTTCTCCGGGAGCTTGCGGCTGATCCCGGTCATCGAGCCCTCGGGCACGTAGACCAGGTAGCGGCCGGGCAGCGAGATCTGGCTGGTCAGGCGGGCGCCCTTGTGGCCGATCGGGTCCTTGGAGACCTGCACCAGCACGGACTGGCCGGACTTCAGCACCGACTCGATCCGGCGCGGACCGCCGTGGCCCATCGCACCGAAGTTGACCTCACCGGCGTACAGCACCGCGTTGCGGCCCTTGCCGATGTCGACGAAGGCGGCCTCCATCGACGGCAGCACGTTCTGGACCTTGCCCAGGTAGACGTTGCCGACGTACGAGGTGGCCTGCTCCTTGTTGACGTAGTGCTCGACCAGCACGCCGTCCTCCAGGACGCCGATCTGGGTGCGGGCGCCGTTCTGGCGGACCACCATCACCCGCTCGACCGACTCCCGGCGGGCCAGGAACTCGGCCTCGGTGATGATCGGCACCCGGCGGCGGCCCAGCTCGCGGCCCTCGCGGCGGCGCTGCTTCTTCGCCTCCAGGCGGGTGGAGCCCTTGATGGACTGCACCTCGTCCGGGTCGAAGGCCGGCTCGGTGGAGCGGCGGCGCGGCTCGCGCACCTTCACCACCGTGCGGACCCCGTCCTCGGTGGTCTCGGCGGCCACGTCCACGCCGCTCTCGCCGCTGCGGCGACGACGACGGCGACGGCGGCGCGAGGAGGACAGGCCGGCGGCCAGGTCGTCGTCGTCCTCCTCGTCCTCCTCGGCGGCGGGCTGCTCCTCGGCCTGCTCGGCCGCCACCGTCTCGGTGTCGGTCTCGGTGTCGTCGCTCTCACCGCGGCGGCGGCGACGGCCGCCCCGGCGACGGCGACGGGACGGGCGGCCGTCCTCGTCCCACTCGGCCTCGGTCTCCGGACCGGCCGCGGGGGCCTCCACCGGCGCCTCCACGGCGACCGGCTCGGCCTGCGGGGCCCGGGTCTCGGCCGGCACCCGGGCCTCCTGCACCCGGGGCTCCTGCACCCGGGCCTCCGGCTGCGGGCGGCTCTCCGGGCGGACCCGGACCGAGGTCCGGACCCGGCGGCGGCGGCCGACGCCGCTGTACTCGAACTCGTCCTCGGAGACCTCGGCGGCGGGCGCGGCGGCCTTCGCCGGAGCGGCGGCCTTGGCGGCCTTCGCGGGCACGGCCTTCGCGGGCGCCGCCTTGACAGGCTGCGCGGCGGCGGCCGGCTCGGCGGCCTGGGTGGGCGCGAACGCGGCGGGCTCCTGGAAGACCGGGGCCTGGAAGATCGCGGTGGACGGGCGCACGGCGCGGCGGCGGACCCGCTGCGGCGGCTCGGCCTCGGCGGGCGGGGCGACGACCGGGGCGGCGGCCTCGGCGGGCGCCTCGGGCTCCTCCTCGGCCTCCTCGACCGGCTCCTCGGCGGCGACCGGCTCGGCGGGGGTCTCCTCGGCCACGACCGGAGCCGACTCGACCACCCGGCGGCGGCGCGGGCGACGGGCCGGCGCCTCCTCGGCGACGGGCTCGGCCGCGGCCGGCTCGGCCACGGCGGGTACCTCGGCGGCCGGCGCCTCGACGGCGGTGTCGGCGACCGCCTCGGCGGCCGGCGACTGGACCGGGGCCTCGGCGCGCTTGCGGGTGCGGCGGGCCCGGACCGGCTTCTCGGCGACCGGCTCGGCCTCGACCGGGGCCTCGGCGGCCGGGGTCTCGGGTTCGGTCACCTCGACGGCGGCGGCCTCCGGCGCACCGGCCGGGGACTCGACGCGCTTGCGGGTCCGGCGGGCCCGGACCGGCTTCTCGGCGACCGGCTCGGCCTCGGCCGGAGCTTCGGCGGCCGGAGCCTCGACGCCGGGGGCGTCGGCAGGCACGACGGTCTCCGCGGCCTCGGCGGCAGCGCCCTGCGGCGCACCGGCCGGGCGGGACACCGCCCGACGGCGGCGGCGGGGTGCGGCGGCGGAAACGCCGTCGGCATCGTGGTCGGCCGGTTCCGCAGCGGACTGCGGTTCGGTGTTCTCGAGCATGCGGGTGGATCTCCCGTCAGGCCCCCGGGCTCCGCATCCGAGCACGGCCGGCCACCGGGGTTCCGGTCGGTCGCGATGATCGCGGACCGACTCCCACGGCGCCGCCGTGCGGACGCGAGGCCGCACAGGGGCTCGTAGTCTCGCTCGGCGCCCCGCACGGTGCGGGGTGTCGAAAGTCTTCTGGTCTTGGCCAGTGTTCTCAGTTGTCCGGGCCACTCCGGACCCGACCTGGTTGGCTGCCAGGCGGGCCCTCCGGCCCGGTTGCGGGCCGGAGGAAGGATCCTCGGGCGCACCGACCATCCGGGTCGGCAGGCCGCAAGGGCTGGCCTTCATGTGCGACGGCGCTCGCTCCCCTGGGGAGCCGCGGGGCCCGTGGAGCCGCAGGACCGGAGTTGCTCCGGACCGGGGCTCCCGCCCACTCGGCGGACGCGGATGCGCGCAGCCAGGAGGCCTCTACTGGCCGTCCGTGGCCGCTGCGCGGTCGAGCGCCAGCGGGTCGGTCACCGTGCCGGACTCCTGGTCGAGCGGCCCCTGCGCCAGCCTGGTCACCTCAGCGGGGACCGGCGGCGCCAGGTCGGCCGTCACACGGAGACCGGACAAAACGTCGTCGGGTCGTACGGCGGGTGTGGCGTGTCGTACTACCAGCCGCAGTATCGCACAGGGACCGGCAGTCCGAACATCACCGGTACCGTCCGTACCGGTGTCGTTACCATTCCCGACCTGGGCCGGAATAACCTCCAGCGCCGCGACGGCACCGCGCGCGTCGAAAATCCGCATGCCGTTCTTGGTCTGCCGCTGCACCTCGACCGCCTCCGCGGCCAGGAACAGGCCGATCGCGCGGCCGGCCTCCTCGTGCGGCACGCCGTCGAGTTTCAGCTGCCACTCGGAGGCCTCCAGGCGCTCCACGAAGTTGGGCGTGCGCACCTCGACCGCGTCGATCACGTCCAGGCCGGGCGGCAGTGACTCGTCCAGCTGGGCGCGCAGTTGCTCCGGGTCGCGGGCCTCGGCGAGGCCGATCTCCAGGTACTCGGCCTCACTGGCCACCCCGGTGGGGGCGGCGTTGGCGTACGAGACCTTCGGGTGCGGGGTGAAGCCCGCGGAGTACGCCATCGGGACGGCGGAGCGGCGCAGCGCGCGCTCGAAGGCCCGCTGGAAGTCCCGGTGGCTGGTGAAGCGCAGACGGCCGCGCTTGGTGTAGCGAAGACGGATGCGCTGCACCGTCGGAGCGGGCGGCGGACCGTCGGGCGTGCGGCGTGCCAGGGTCGCTCAGTCCTTAGTCAGTTGGCCAGGCCGGCCCGCCACCTCATCGGGGCTCCGGCCGGACCTCTGTCAGGACAAGGGTACGCGGCCCGGAGGCACCGGTTGCGCCCCGCTCACCCGACCAGCGCCCGGCGCAGCTCCCGGGAGGCCCGGCGGACCTCCTGGCCGAGCCGGCGCAGCTCCGCCCTGGCGGGCCACCACAGCTCGCGCCGCACCCAGCGGCACGGCCGCACCACCAGGTACCGCCAGGCCCGCCCGGCCAGCCGCCAGGCCCGCACCAGGGCCCGCCACAGGGCGCCCAGCACGGGGCCCAGCAGGTGCCGCCACAGCCACGCCAGCGGCAGCACCAGCAGGTACCCGAGCACCGTGCCGACCGCCACCCCGAGGGCCCCGGCCAGCCACTCGAGGGCCGCGCCGACGGCCCGACCCGCCCGCACCAGGCCCCGGCCGAGCGGTGCCAGCAGCCGGCGACCGCTCCAGCGGCAGGCCGCCACCAGCCCCCGGGCCAGCCGCCCGAGGGCGGCCGCCGACCGGCGGGCGCAGCGCACCAGGGCCCGGCCGAGCGGCACCAGCAGGTACCGGCCGAGCGCGCCGACCGGCGCCGCCACCACGTACCGCAGCAGCCATCCGCAGGCGGCGGCGGTCCCCCGCAGGGTGGCGAGCAGCGCCCGACCGAGCGGTGCCAGAACGTACCGGCCCACCAGCACCAGCGGCAGCACCAGCAGCACCTGGCCCAGCCGGGCCGCGCCGGGGCCCAGCCGGCGCAGCAACCGGGCGAGGGCCCGGGCGGGGGTGGCCGCGCCGGCCGCCAGGAGCCGCAGCAGCCGGCCGCAGGCCTGCGCCAGCAGCGCCACCCCGGCGAGCACCGCGAGCACGCCCGGGGCGAGCACCCGGCGGGCCAGGAATCCGAGCCCCGCCGCGAACGCCCCGGCCAGCCACCCGGCGCCCCGGCCCGCGGCGCGCAGCAGCCACCACAGGCCCCGCCCCAGGGGCAGCAGGCAGCGGCGGTGGATCCAGCGGAGCGGGCGCAGCACCAGGAGGGTGCCCAGCAGCCGCAGCGCGCGGCCCAGCGGGGTCAGCAGGCGCCGGTACAGGTACCGGGCCGGGCGCCTGAGCAGCCACTCCACCAGCTGCTCCAGCACCCGCCGCAGCGCCCGGCCGGCCACCGTGAGCGCCTCCCAGCCGAAGCGCAGCGGCAGCACCACCACCAGCGCCAGCACCCGCGCCACCCAGGTCAGGTACCCGCCGGGCCGCTGCTGTCCGTCCATCCGCTCCCCCGCCCCACGACGACGACGTGCCCCGCCCGACATCCGTCGGGCGGGGCACGATCAGGTCCGGGTTACTTTACGACCGTCAGCGGCAGCAGCTTCTTGCCGGTGGGGCCGATCTGGATGGCCGTATCCATCTGAGGACACACCCCGCAGTCGAAGCACGGGGTCCAGCGGCAGTCCTCGACCTCGACCTCTTCGAGGGCGTCCTGCCAGTCCTCCCAGAGCCAGTCCTTGTCGAGGCCGCTGTCCAGGTGGTCCCAGGGCAGCACCTCCTCGTAGGTGCGCTCGCGGGTGGTGTACCAGGCCACGTCCACGCCGGTGCCGGACAGGCCCTTGTCGGCGCAGGCCATCCAGCGGTCGTAGCTGAAGTGCTCGCGCCAGCCGTCGAACCGGCCGCCGTCCTCGTAGACGGCCCGGATCACGGCGCCGATCCGGCGGTCGCCGCGGGAGAGCAGGCCCTCGATGATGCCGGGCTTGCCGTCGTGGTAGCGGAAACCGATGTTCTTGCCGTACTTGCGGTCGCCGCGGATGGAGTCGCGGAGCTTCGCCAGCCGGGCGTCGGTGTCCTCGGCGCTCAGCTGCGGGGCCCACTGGAACGGGGTGTGCGGCTTGGGCACGAAGCCGCCGATGGAGACGGTGCAGCGGATGTCGTTCTGGCCGGTGACCTCGCGGCCCTTCTGGATCACGTTCTTGGCCATCGCGCCGATCTGCAGCACGTCGTCGTCGGTCTCGGTCGGCAGGCCGCACATGAAGTACAGCTTCACCTGCCGCCAGCCGTTGCCGTACGCGGTGGCGACCGTGTTGATGAGGTCCTCCTCGGACACCATCTTGTTGATCACCTTGCGGATCCGCTCGCTGCCGCCCTCGGGGGCGAAGGTGAGGCCGGACCGGCGGCCGTTGCGCGAGAGCTCGTTGGCGAGGTCGATGTTGAAGGCGTCGACCCGGGTGGACGGCAGCGAGAGGCCGATCTTGTCCTCGGTGTACCGGTCGGCCAGGCCCTTGGCGATGTCACCGATCTCGGTGTGGTCCGCGGAGGACAGCGACAGCAGGCCGACCTCCTCGAAGCCGGTGGCCTTGAGACCGCGCTCGACCATCTCGCCGATGCCGGTGATGCTTCGCTCCCGCACGGGGCGCGTGATCATGCCGGCCTGGCAGAAGCGGCAGCCGCGGGTGCAGCCGCGGAAGATCTCGACCGACATCCGCTCGTGCACGGTCTCGGCCAGCGGGACCAGCGGCTGCTTGGGGTACGGCCACTCGTCGAGGTCCATCACGGTGTGCTTGGAGACCCGCCACGGCACGCCGGCCCGGTTGGGCACCACGCGGCCGATCCGGCCGTCCGGCAGGTACTCGACGTCGTAGAACCGGGGCACGTAGACCGCGCCGGTGCGGGCCAGCCGCAGCAGCACCTCGTCCCGGCCGCCGGGGCGGCCCTCGGCCTTCCAGCCACGGATGATCTCGGTCATGTCCAGCACGGCCTGCTCGCCGTCGCCGATCACGGCGCAGTCGATGAAGTCCGCGATCGGCTCGGGGTTGAACGCGGCGTGGCCGCCGGCCAGCACGATCGGGTCCTCGACGGTGCGGTCCTTGGACTCCATCGGGATGCCCGCGAGGTCCAGCGCGGTGAGCATGTTGGTGTAGCCGAGCTCGGTGGAGAAGGAGAGCCCGAACACGTCGAAGGCCTTCACCGGGCGGTGCGCGTCCACGGTGAACTGCGGCACCGCGTGCTCGCGCATCAGCGCTTCGAGGTCCGGCCAGACGCTGTAGGTGCGCTCCGCGAGCACGCCCTCGCGCTCGTTCAGCACCTCGTAGAGGATCATGACGCCCTGGTTCGGCAGGCCGACCTCGTAGGCGTCGGGGTACATCAGGGCCCAGCGCACCTCGCAGGCGTCCCAGTCCTTGACGGTCGAGTTGAGCTCGCCGCCGACGTACTGGATCGGCTTCTGGACGTGCGGGAGGAGGGCCTCCAGGCGTGGGAAGACCGATTCGACTGGCATGCGGTGAGCCTTTGGCGACGGGAACAGGACGACTCTCAAGGGTAGCCGAGTCGGACCCTTCGAAATTCTGACGCCCGCGGCCCAGGGGGTCGCGGGCGTCGGGGCGCGGGCCTCAGATCCCTATCGGCCGTTGCGAGCGGACCGACTGGAGCAGCCCGACCGCGATCCACACCGCGAACATCGAGGATCCCCCGTACGAGACGAAGGGCAGCGGGATGCCGGCCACCGGCATGATGCCGAGGTTCATCCCGATGTTCTCGAAGGCCTGGAAGGCGAACCAGATCACCACGCCGGCCGCGACGATCGTGCCGTACAGGTCGGTGGCCTGCCGGGCGATCCGGCAGGCCCGCCAGAGGATCACGCCGAGCAGGCCGATCAGGGCCATCCCGCCGATGAAGCCGAGCTCCTCGCCGGCCACGCTGAACACGAAGTCGGTCTGCTGCTCGGGGACGAACTGGCCGGTGGTCTGGGTGCCGTGGAACAGGCCCATGCCGCCGAGCCCGCCGGAGCCGATCGCGATCCGGGCCTGGGCGGTGTTGTAGCCGACCCCGCCCGGGTCGAGGGAGGGGTCGGCGAAGGCGGCGAAGCGGTCGATCTGGTACTTGCTCAGCACGCCGAGCTTCCAGATCGCCACCGCACCGCCGGCGCCGACCGAGATCAGGCCGAGCACCCAGCGGTTGGCCGCACCCGAGGCGAGCAGGATGCCCATCACGGTCACCGCCATGACCATCACCGAGCCGAGGTCCGGCATCAGCATGACCACGCCCATCGGGACGGCCGCCACCACCAGGGAGTGGATCACGCTGCGGCTGGGCGGGAACTCCCGCTCACCGGCGTCGACCCGGGCGGAGAGGACCACGGCCATGCCCAGCACGATGCCGAGCTTGGCGAACTCGGCCGGCTGGATCGAGAACCCGCCGCCGAACTGGATCCAGGAGTGCGCGCCGTTGATGGTCGAGCCCAGCGGGCTGAGCACCGCCAGCAGCATCAGCAGCACGGCGAGGTAGACGAACGGCACGGCGGTGCGCAGCCGCCTCGTCCCTATCATCACCACCACCCCGCACAGCACCAGGCCGATCAGCAGGTTGGTGAGGTGCCGGTAGAGGAAGTACTGCGGGTCGCCGTGGGTCAGCGAGTCGCGGCCGCGGGTCGCCGACCAGACCAGCAGCGAGCTGCCCAGCGAGAGCGCCAGCGCGGCCAGGATCATGATCCAGTCCACCCGGCGCAGCGGGGCGTCCTTGGCCAGCGCGCGCGAGATCGAGCCGCGCTGGGGGCTGAGCCGGACCTGCCGGTACGAGCCGTAGGAGGTCATGCCCGGCTCCTTCCGCCGGTACGGGTGGGTTCGAGCGCGGCGAGTGCGACCGGGTACGGCTCGGCGGCGCCGCCGCTCGGCGGGGCCTGGTCCAGGAAGGTGGAGCCGGCCGGGAAGGCCGCGCCGTCCTGGAAGGAGGCGGGCTTGACGATCGCGGTGCCGTCCGGGTTGAACTTGGGCAGCTCGGCCTGCGGCTTCGGCAGCAGGGCCTTGCCGTTGTCCACGTTGCCCTTGTCGTCCACGCCGTACAGCGCCTGGTAGATCCGTCGCACGGAGTCACCGGAACCGCCGGAGCCGGTGCCACCTTGGCTTATCGTCATCACGACCGCGTAGTCGCCGCTGTAGGTGGTCAGCCACGAGGTGGTCTGCTTGCCGGCGACCTCGGCGGTGCCGGTCTTGGCGTGCAGCTCGATCTTGCCCTGGGGCCAGCCGGCGCCGGTGAACTTCCAGGCGGCGGTGCCGCTGGTGATGACGCCCGCGGTGGCCTGGTTGATGTAGCTGAGCAGCTTGTTGTCGGCCGGCAGCTTGCCGTCCTCGTGCGGGGCGATGTCCCGCACCAGGGTGCCGTCGGGGCTGACGATCGCCTTGCCGACGGTCGGGCGGTAGAGCGTGCCGCCGTTGGCGAGGGCGGAGTAGATCCGGGCCATCTGCACCGGCGTGACCAGGGTGTCGCCCTGGCCGATCGCGAAGTTGACGCTGTCACCGGCGCGCATCTGGTTGCCGTCGACGCAGTTCTCGCGGGCGATCTCGTCGGTGTACTCGTGGCCGCCCTTGGCCGCCTGGGCGCACCAGGCGTCCTTGTTGGCGTCGAAGAAGGACTGCTTCCACTGCCGGTCCGGCACCCGGCCGGGCACCTCGCTCGGCAGGTCGATCCCGGTCTTGCTGCCGAGGCCGAACTGGTGGGCGGTCTTGAAGAACCAGTCGTTGGGGTTCTTCGGCTTGATGCCGCCGTCCTTCATCCACTGGTCGTAGGCCAGCCCGTAGAAGACCGTGTCGCAGGAGACCTCGAGGGCCTTCTCCAGCGTGATGTCGCCGAAGCTCTCGCTCTCGAAGTTCTTGAACTCGCGACCGCCGATGGTCAGGCTGGTCGGGCACGGGTAGTGCCCGTCGAGCGAGTACCCGGCCTGGACGGCCGCGGTGGTGGAGATGACCTTGAAGGTCGAGCCGGGGGCGGACTGACCCTGTATGGCGCGGTTGATCAGCGGGTAGTTGGAATCCTTGCTGGTCAGGTTCTGGTAGTCCTTGGCCGAGATGCCGCCGACCCACAGGTTCGGGTCGAAGGTCGGTGCGCTGGCCATCGCGATGATCCGGCCGGTGTGCACGTCCATCACCACGGCCGCGCCGGAGTCGGCCTCGTAGTTCTTCTTGGTCTCCTTGTCGTACACCTTGCGGGCGTCGACCATCGCCTGGGCCAGCTGGTCCTCGACCACCTTCTGGACCCGGGCGTCGATGCTGGTGACCAGGTTCTCGCCGGGCTTGGCCGCGGTGCGTCCGGCGCTGCCGATCACCCGGCCGAGGTTGTCGACCTCCAGCTTGTCCACGCCGGTGGTGCCGCGCAGGTCGTCGTCGTAGACGGACTCCAGCCCGGCCCGGCCGATCTGGTCGGACGGCAGCCTGCGCTCCCGGCCGGACTTGTCGGCGGACTTGGTGACCTCGTCGTCGGTGACCGGTGAGAGGTAGCCGAGGACCTGGGAGGCATTGGCGCCCTCGACGCCGGTGTAGCGGCGGACGGCGGTGGGCTGGGCGGTGACGCCGGGGAAGTCCTCGCGGCGTTCCATTATCTGCATCGCCTGCTGGGTGGTGGCCTGCTGGGTGACCGGGATCGGCTGGTACGGCGAACCGTTCCAGCACGGTTGCGGGGTCTTGGCGTCGCAGAGCCGGACCTTGTCCTGGACGTCCTTGGCGGGCAGGCCGAGCACGTCGGCCAGCCGGGCCAGCACGCCCTTGCCGTGGTCCTTCTGCTGCAGCAGCGAGGTGCGGCTGACCGAGACGACCAGCTTGGTCTCGTTGCCGGCCAGCACCCGGCCGGAGGCGTCCAGGATCTCCCCGCGGATGGCGGGTTCCACCACCTCGCGGATGTGGTTGCCCTGGGCCTTGGCCGCGTACTCGTCGCCGGTGCGGATCTGCAGGTACCAGAGCCGGCCGCCGAGGGTGGCGAGCAGCGAGAGGACCAGGATCTGCAGCACCACAAGACGGATCGTCACCCGTTGGGTGCGGCCGGTCTCCGGGATGTTGCTCACGGGGCAGTGACTCCTATCACCGTGCGGCTCAGGGGCGCTTGGCGAGGTTCAGCGGACGCTTCTTCTTGGTGGTGACCGGCATCGCCGAGGCCTCCCGGGTGGTCCGGTAGCGGGCCAGCGAGCCGAGGCCGGAGCCGCCGCCGTCCCCGGTGCCGACCTCGGCCAGGGCCGGGCCGTGGTCGAAGCGGCGGGCCAGCAGCATCACGGCGGGGACCACGAACGGGGCCAGCAGCACGTCGTAGAGCAGGGCGCTGAGGACCAGGCCGGTCAGGCCGACGTGCCGCGCCGCGGTGTCGCCGACCAGGGCGCCGACCGTGGCGTACAGCAGGGTGGAGACCACGGCCGCGCCGGCCACCACCAGCAGGGCGCTGAGCGCCGAGCGCTGCCGGCCGGCCTCCGGGCGGAGCAGGCCGGCGGCGTACCCGACCAGGCAGAGCACCAGCGCGTAGCGGCCGATGGCGTGGTCGGAGGGCGGCGCCAGGTCGGCCAGCAAGCCGCCGGCGAAGCCGACCAGGCAGCCGCCGCTCGGCCCGTAGACCAGGGCGAGGCCCACCACCACCAGCATCAGCAGGTCGGGGGTGGCCCCGGGGAGTTGGAGCCGGCCCAGCACGCTGACCTGGACGACCAGGGCGAGCAGCAGCAGGGCGGCGGGCAGCAGGATCCGGCTAGGACGCACGGTCAGTTCCCCCCGGCGGGCTTGGTGGGCGGTGCGGCGGCGCTCGGCTGGGCCGGGGCCGCCGGGGCGGCGGCGCCGGTGGGCGCGGGCGGCAGGACGGCGTCCCGCGGGTCGGTGCGCGGCGGCACGACCACCACGCCGACCAGGTCGAGGCGGGTGAACTGGACGAAGGGTTCGACCAGCACGGTCTTGGTGAGCTGGCCCGGGGTGGCCTGGACCTCGACCACCTTGCCGACCGGGACGCCGGGGACGAACGGGCGCCCGCTGTGCGAGCCGAAGGTGACCAGCCGGTCCCCCGGCTTGACCTGGGCCTTGCCGTTGAGCAGCTGGACCTTCATCGGGCTGGTGCCCTGGCCGGCCGCGAAGCCGATCTCGTCGCTGCTCTCGATCCGGGTGCCGGCGGTGAAGCCGGGGTCGGAGGCGAGCAGCACGGTGGCGGTGGTCGGGGCGACGGTGGTGATCCGACCGACCAGGCCCTGGCTGTTGATCACCGTCATGTCCCGGGTCAGCCCGTCGTCGCTGCCGGCGTCGATGGTGATGGTCCAGGAGAAGCCCTGGGCGGCACCGATCGCGATCACCTGGGCGGCCTTGACGGTGTAACCGCCGGCGCCGGCCGTGCGGAGCATCTCGTCGAGCTGCTTGGTCCGGCCGGCGGCGGCGTCCGAGGAGGCGAGCCGCTGGCGCAGCTCGGTGTTCTCCCGGGTGATCAGGTCGAGCCGCTCCTGGTGGGTGCCCGCGTCGCGGACCGCCCGGACGTAGCCCGCCACCGGGTCCACCACCCCCGCCGCCCCGCGCTCGACCGGCCCGAGTGCTCCCGCGGCGGCCCTGCGGGCACCGTTGAGGGGGGAGCTCTCGCCGCCCTTGATGTCCACGGTGATCAGTGCGAAGGCGACAGCCACCAGCAGGATGAGCAGTAGTCGGCTCTCTCGTGTGTCCCTCACGGTGCTGGAACTGCCCCTTCAGTGCCGGGCCCCCACCCGCTGAGAAGGAGGGTGGGGACCATTCAGTTGACGAACGCTCTGTACGTACTAACGACCGGCCGGATGCTTTGTCGCGGCCGGGTCACCGTCGCGGCTGGGCGTCGAGGACCTGCTGCAGGGCCTCGAACTCCTCCACACACTTGCCCGCGCCCAGCGCGACCGAGTCCAGCGGGTTCTCCGCGATGTGGATCGGCATGCCGGTCTCCCGGCGCAGCCGCTCGTCCAGCCCGCGCAGCAGCGCGCCGCCGCCGGTGAGCACGATGCCCCGGTCCATCACGTCGCCGGCCAGCTCGGGCGGGCACTGGTCGAGGGTGGTCTTCACCGCGTCGATGATCGAGTTGACCGGCTCGTCGATCGCCTCGCGGACCTCGGCGGCCGAGATCACCACGGTCTTGGGCAGGCCGCTGACCAGGTCGCGGCCGCGGATCTCGGCGTGCTCGTCCTTCTCGCCCTCGAGCGCGAAGGCGGAGCCGATGGACATCTTGATCTGCTCGGCGCTGCGCTCACCGAGCAGGAGGCTGTACTCCTTCTTGATGTGCTGGACGATCGCGTTGTCCAACTCGTCACCGGCCACCCGCAGGGACTGCGCGGTGACGATGCCGCCGAGCGAGATCACCGCGACCTCGGTGGTGCCGCCGCCGATGTCCACCACCATGTTGCCGGTCGGCTCGTGCACCGGCAGGCCGGCCCCGATCGCGGCCGCCATCGGCTCCTCGATGATGTGCACCTGGCGGGCGCCGGCCTGCGAGGAGGCCTCGATCACGGCCCGGCGCTCGACCCCGGTGATGCCGGAGGGCACGCAGACCACGACCCGCGGGCGGGCCAGGTAGCGGCGCCGGTGGATCTTGAGGATGAAGTAGCGCAGCATCCGCTCGGTGATCTCGAAGTCGGCGATCACGCCGTCCTTGAGCGGGCGGATGGCGACGATGTTGCCGGGCGTGCGCCCGATCATCTTCTTCGCCTCGGAGCCGACCGCGAGGATCCCGCCGGTGTTGGTGTTCACCGCGACCACGGACGGCTCGTTGAGCACGATCCCCTTGCCCCTGACGTACACCAGCGTGTTGGCAGTGCCGAGGTCGATCGCCATGTCACGGCCGATGAACGACAGGTTGTTGGCCATGGGGTGTGGAGTGCCTTCCCGGGTTCGGTATGGATGGCGGGGCGGGAGCGGGCCGACCGCGGCGCGCCCGCAGCAGGGCTGACATCAGCTGAGCAGCCGTACCGGGCCCATGAGTTGTGTCCATCGTAGCCACGCCGGTCGAGGTGTTCGGCGGGCCACGGCATACGGTCCATTCTCCGTGGGCCGGTCGGCTTCTCGCAGGATTGGGACGCCGTGTCGGAGGTCCCAGTTCCGTATTTGACGATGAAAAGGTGAGATTCGCCCGGTCGGATCAGCAGGTGGGACGGGGTGCGGGCGCCCTGGCCCGGCCCGCCGGGCCGTGCCTGGCGGGCGGGCCGAGCGACGCGGCCTAGGCGTGCGCGGGGAAGAAGATCTTGATCTCGCGCTCGGCCGACTCCGGGGAGTCCGAGGCGTGGATCAGGTTCTCCCGGGTGATCGTCGCGTAGTCGCCGCGGATGGTGCCGGCGCCCGCCTGCAGCGGGTCGGTCGCGCCGGCCAGCACCCGGATGCCCGGGACGACGTTCTCACCCTCGACGATCAGCGCGATCGACGGGCCGGAGGTCATGAACTCGAGCAGCGGCTCGTAGAACGGGCGCCCGACGTGCTCGGCGTAGTGCTGCTCCAGCGTCGCGCGGTCGAAGGTGCGCAGCTCGACGGCGGCGAGCCGCCAGTTGGCCTTGCGCTCGATCCGGCTGATGATCTCGCCGGCCAGGCCACGCTTGACGGCGTCGGGCTTGAGCAGGACGAGCGTGCGCTGGGACACGGTGCGGCTCCAGGGGAATCGGTACTGCAGGGTGTATGCGGCTACCCCAGAGATTACCTTGCGTGAGCAGCACATTCGTGCGGCCGGGGGCACCCCGGCCGCACGTGGGGATCAGGCCGCCGCGGCGGCCCGGGCGGCCTTGATCTCGTCGATCTTGCGGCCGTAGTGCACCGAGCACCACCACAGTGCGGCGAACACCAGCCCGAGCCCGTACATGGTCGGCAGCACCAGGCCGCTGGCGATCAGGCCGAGCTGGAGCGCCCAGCCGACCGCGACCGCGCCGGGGCGGTTGATCGCGCCGCAGAGCAGGACGCAGAGCAGGATGGCGACCCCGCTGACCGTCCAGATGACGGTGCCGGACACATCCGTGAGCTGCATGGCCACCAGGCCGGCGAACATCACCAGCAGGGCCTCGCCGATCAGGGTCGAGGAGCAGAGCGTGCGCATGGCTACTTGTTCCTTCCGAGCAGCAGGCGGGCCTCGCCCACGGTGATCACCGAGCCGGTGACGAGCACGCCGGTGCCGGTGAGGTCGCCGTCCTCCTCGGCCAGCGTGATCGCGGCCTCGATGGCGTCGTCGAGGCGGGGCTCGACCTGCACCCGGTCCTCGCCGAAGATCTCCACCGCGATCGACGCCAGCTGGTCCACCGGGGTCGCCCGGTGGGTGGTGTTCTGGGTGACGACCACGTCCGACAGGATCGGCTCGAAGGCCGCCAGCAGGCCGGAGACGTCCTTGTCGCCGCTGGTGCCGATCACGCCGACCAGCTTGGAGAAGCCGAAGGACTCGCCGATCGCGGCCACCGAGGCCTCGGCGCCGTGCGGGTTGTGCGCGGCGTCCAGGATCACAGTGGGGCTGCGGCGGACGACCTCCAGGCGGCCCGGGGAGCTGACCCCGGAGAAGCCCTCGCGGACCTTGTCCGGGTCGAGGTTGCCGCCGCGCGCGCCGCCGACGCCGAAGAAGGCCTCGACCGCGGCCAGCGCCAGCACGGCGTTGTGCGCCTGGTGGGCGCCGTGCAGCGGGATGAACACGTCCTCGTACTCGTAACCGCCTAGCCCGCGCAGGGTGATCAGCTGGCCGCCGACCGCGACCTCGCGGCGCACCACGCCGAACTCCATGCCCTCGCGGGCGACCGTGGCGTCGACCTCGACCGCGCGCTTGAGGATGGACTGCGCGGCGTCCAGCGGCTGCTGGGCGATCACCGCCAGGGCGCCCGGCTTGATGATGCCGGCCTTCTCGGTGGCGATCTCCCCGGTGGTGTTGCCGAGCCGGTCGGTGTGGTCCAGGCCGACCGGGGTGATCACCGAGACGGCGGCGTCGATCACGTTGGTGGCGTCCCAGCTGCCGCCCATGCCGACCTCGACGATGGCCACGTCCACCGGGGCGTCGGCGAAGGCCGCGTAGGCCATGCTGGTGAGCACCTCGAAGAAGGACAGCGCGATCGGCTGCTGCTCGTCGACCATCCGCACGTAGGGCTCGATCTCGCGGTAGGTCTCGACGAAGCGCTCGACGCTGATCGGCGTGGAGTCGAGGCTGATCCGCTCGGTCACCGACTCGACGTGCGGGCTGGTGTACCGGCCGGTGCGCAGCTCGAAGGTGTTGAGCAGCCGCTCCACCATGCGGGCGGTGGAGGTCTTGCCGTTGGTGCCGGTGATGTGGATCGACGGGAAGGCGCGCTGGGGCTGGCCCAGGATGTCCATCACCGCGTTGATCCGGTCGAGCGAGGGCTCCAGCTTGTTCTCCGGCCACCGCCGGGACAGCTCGGCCTCGATGGCGCGCAGCTCGCTGTCGTCGTCCGCGGGGTCCGCACCGCTGGGTCGGATGGTGTACGGGTTCTGCCCGGCCTTGTCACTCACGGGCCCAGTGTAGGGAGCCCGGCGGCGACCGCGGACCAGGGTGCGGCGGCGCCCGGCTCCCTCGGGCCCGCCTCCGGCAGAGCCACGGGGCCCGGCAGCCGGCGGCAGGCCGGCCCCGGGCCCCGGTCGTTCAGCGGTGCGTGCGGAACTGGACGACCTGCTGGTAGGTCGGCCGGTTCTGCCAGGTGGTCTTGGCGTCCGTCACCCCGCCGAGCGGGCGCTGGATGACGGTGTCCGCGCACCACTGGTCGCCCGCGGCGCAGTCCGGGTCACCCGGGTAGACCTGGGCCGGGGTCTGCGCGGCCGCCCTCTTCAGGCTGTCCAGCAGCACCGTGCGGCAGGCCGCCAGGTCGCCGCCGCCGCAGAACGGGCGGGCCAGCGGGCCGGCCACCGGCTCGCCCAGGGTCGCCCGCAGGTCCTTGTCCAGGTAGCTCCACCAGCCGTACTGGAAGGCCGACCCCTTGTGCGGGATCGACTCGTTGGCACTGGAGGTGCCGCTGGTCGGGCCGCTCTGGCCGCCCGAGGGCGACTCGTTGATCTGCAACGCGCCGGTGAGGGCGGCGAACAGCGGGTCGCCGAGCCCCGGCCGGAAGACCCCGTCCGCGAGCAGCGGCCACCAGGCGTCCATGGTGCGGATCGCGTCGGCGTCGGCGTAGGCGTGGCTGCCCGCCGAGGTCTCGGTGCGCCGCCCGCCCGCCGCCAGCCAGCTGTCCAGCCGCTGCACGGCGGTGGCGGTGGCCGGGTCGGTGACCGGCCCGCCGTGGATCACCCGCAGCAGCTCGGGCAGCACGTCCTCGGCCCGCAGGTCGGTGGTGGCCGCGCTCTCCATGGCCTGGGTGAGCGAGACCCGGGTGACCTTCGCCGGGCCCCGGACCAGCGCCGCGACCCGGTCGTCCAGCAGGTTGCCCCGGTGCACCGAGCCGTTGCCGAAGCCGGCCGCGGCGAAGGACTTGGCCTGCTTGTTGTTCCAGGAGATGTAGTAGTCCTGGTCGGCCGACTGCGGGTGCTCGGCCGCCGGGGTGTACCGGGCGGTGTTCGCCACCGGGTCGAAGTCCCGCCACTCGTAGGCGGGTTCGGCCATCACCGGCAGCCCGGCGTCGACCCCGGGGGCGCGCACGGGGTTGCTGCCGGAGTTGTAGTAGGCGGTGTGCGCCGCGTCCGCGTAGAACCAGTTGAAGGTGTAGTTGATGCTCTGCGCGGCCTGCTGGAAGCTCGCGGTGTCGTGCACCGCGCCCGGGTCGTTGAGCATCTGGAAGCCGATGATGGAGTCGGCCTCGTGGCGGTAGGTGGAGCGCAGCTCGGTGAACGCCACCGGCTTGCCGCCGACCGTGCCGCGGGCCTGCACCAGCCCGTACCTGGACCGGTACATCACCAGCGTGTAGGAGCCGACCGCGGTGGAGTCCGCGGTGGTGGGGGCCCAGGCGTTCTTGCGCTCCAGCCGCTCCAGCGGCAGGCACTGGCCGTGCCAGAGGTAGGAGTTGGCCGCCGTGGTGACGGGCGATCCGTCGGTGGTGCACAGCGGCACCGCGTAGCTGTCGGTGATGTCCTGGCCGGCCGAGGTGGCGCTCCAGGCGTAGTCCTGGCCGCGGCCGAGCTGGACGTAGAAGCTGAGCCCGGCGAAGGCCGCGCCGCGGGCGCTGATGCCCGGGCCCTGGATCTCCTCCAGCATCAGCAGCTGAGGGGCGAAGTAGCCGGTCTGCGGGCCGAACACGGCGATCGGGTGGCCGTCGTCGGTGTGGCTGCCGGAGACCACCAGGGCGTTGGACATGCCGTGCTTGGCGGTGAGCAGGTTGCCGGGCAGCACCCCCGGGGCCGCGGTGGCGCTCTGGCCGGCCGAGCCGGTGGCGTCGTAGATCAACCGCTCGGGGAGCACCGACCCCGGGTCCGGCAGGGCCAACCCTTGCGGATCGTCCGGCGGCAGCGCGTACGGGAACTGCTCGCCGTTGTGCAGGGTCAGCACGGCCTCGGGGTCGTCGGCCTCGCGCAGCGACTTCCAGACCGCGTCGCCGGCGTCCTTGCCGTACTTCGCCTCGGCGGCCAGCCGGACCTGGGCGGAGGCGAGTTCGCCGCCGCCGCCCGCGCCGAACAGGGCGCCCACCACGGAGGCCAGCGCGACCAGGTCGGTGAGCTTGAAGGGCTCGATCCCGCCCGCGTTGGTGATCGGGTTGATGTGGCCGGTGAGGTCGTACTCGCCGGGGAAGTAGCGACCGTTGTAGGACTCGGTGACGTACTTGTTGATGCCGTCCAGGTACGCCCTGGCGTCGTCCAGGGCCTGCCGGGCGCGGTCTCCCTGGCCCGCGATGGCGTCGATCTGGCTCTGCAGCTCCGCCTCGGTGTACGGGGCGGCCTGCCAGAAGCTCTGCTCCAGCTCGCGGTTGGCCGCCGCGCCGCCGGCGAAACCGGAGAGCTGGCCGCGGCCGACGTGCCGGAACAGGTCCATCAGCCAGAGCCGGTCCTGCGCGGCGGCGTAGCCCGCGCCGAACTCGGTGCCGTACCGGGTGGTGCCGGTGATGTGCGGGGCGCCGGTGGCCTTGTCGCGGACGATGGCCACGTCCGGGCGGGGGCGGGAGGTGCTGGCGACCTGGTCGGCCGGCACCCCGAAGGAGGCGTCGTTGAAGAAGTTGCGCAGGGTGGCCTCGGTCAGCCCGGGGTAGGCGGCGGCCAGGTTGGCGTACGGGCCGAGCTGGTCGTCGGTGTGGGCGGGGCGGGTGCCGAAGACCTTGTTGGCGAGGATGTCGGCGAGGGTGGCGTTGCCGTTCTCGCCGGGCGGCAGGATGTCCAGGCAGCGGCCGCCGCAGTAGTCGTTCGCGGCGGCGGCCGCTGCGGGGGCACGGGTGGGGGTCGGGGCGGCGGCCAGGGTGGCGGCCGCGAGGAGGGCCACCGTGAGGCCGGCGGCCGGGAGCCTGAGCGCGTGGGGGCGTCGATGCATGCCAGCTCCTCCGTCGAAGCTTCAGAAGTCGACGGTAGGACGGTTACTGACCGGTTGCCTAGTGGCGTGCATGCCACTTCTGGCGCGCGCTGACAGATTGTCAACTACGTTACGGGTGCCGGGCCTCGGGCACCTGGGGCGCGGTGCGGCCGCTGTGCCGGCGGCGCAGCTCGGCCGCGATCTCCTCCGCCTCGCCCTCCGGGAGCAGCGGCAGCATCATGGCCACCGCCTGCAGCAGGCCGCCGAGCAGGTACGTGGTGTCCGGCGTGCCCGCCACCAGCGCGCGCACCGTCCCCACGTCCCCGGCGGCCACCGACTCCAGCAGCAGCGCGGCGTCCACCGAGTCCTCGTCCACCACCACCGCCGAGGTGTCCACCGGCGCCCGGCGCACCAGAGCGCGCAACACCCGGTCGCCCACCTCGTGCGCGTAGGCCTTGCGGACCGCCTCGGCCGCGATCCACACCAGCAGGGTGGTCACCTCGCGCTCGGCGTGCTCGGCCAGCAGCCGGTCCAGCTCGCGGTCGAAGGCGAGCTGATTGCCGTGCCGGAAGGCCAACAGCAGCACCGCCGCCCGGGCCTTGACCGCCTCCACCGCCTCCGCGGGCAGTTCGTCGGCCAACTCCGTGGTCACCACCATGCTCGCGCCCTCCCGCCAGTCGCACCGCCCGAATGGGAACGTGGGCAACACCGTACACATCCGAACTGGGAACGTACGGGAACCCGCTCATACGGACCAGCGGAAAACAATCCCAGGGGCTTTGGGGGCGGATCCGTCCGACGCTTTCCGGTGCGTTGCGCCGCGGCCCGCCAAATGCCGTGAATGGCGGCCGAGATCGCCACTCGACCGGGCAACTCCCGCACCACCGGTATCCCCCGAATCCGCCGCGACCACCGCCGTCGGCCGCTCCCTGGGGCCCTCGGGGCGCCGCCGCCCGGATGCGACCGAGTGGTCGGGCAAAGCTCTTCGCACACATCCGTATCGGGCGCGGGCGCCTTCGGAATACCGCCGAACGAGGGATCCAAAGGCCCCGAATACGGCCGGCGGCAGCGCAGTTGCACAGCAGTTGCGCACCCACCGGCAAGCACCGCCGGCAAGCACCCGACCGGGCCCGGGAGCGCCTTTGGGTGGTATTGGCGAAATCGGCAACCCGCGCCCGGACACCGGAAGTTATCGCTGTTTCGCCACCCATTGCGGCGCCCCGCCGAAACGGCCGAGGGCCCGCCACCCGGTGCGGGTGACGGGCCCTCGGCCCCGGCGGAGCCGGTCAGCCCTGCGGCAGCGAGGCCAACTGCGCGGTGATCCGGGCGATGTCGGCCTCGGCGGCCTCCTGGCGGCCGCGGATCTTGGCCACCACGTCGTCCGGCGCCTTGGCGAGGAAACCCTCGTTACCGAGCTTGGCGGTGGTCTGCGCCTTCTCCTTCTCGGCCGCCGCCAGGTCCTTGGCGAGGCGCTTGCGCTCGGCCGCGACGTCGATGGTGCCGGAGAGGTCGAGCGACACCTTGGCGCCGGCCACCGGCAGCGAGGCGGTGGCCGAGAAGCCGGCCTCCGGCTCGGTCAGCCGCAGCAGCGAGCGGATCGCCGCCTCGTGCGGGACGAGGGCGGTACCGGCCAGCTCCAGCTGGGCCGGGACCCGCTGGCCGGGCTTCAGCCCCTGGTCGGAGCGGAACCGGCGGACCTCGGTGACCACCTGCTGCAGGGTGGCGATCTCGGCCTCCGCGGCGGTGTCCCGGAAGCCGCTGTCCTTCGGCCAGTCGGCGACCACCAGCGACTCGGCCCCGGTGAGCGTGGTCCACAGGGTGTCGGTGACGAACGGGACGATCGGGTGCAGCAGGCGCAGCGTCACGTCCAGCACCTCGCCGAGCACCCGGCGCGAGGCGTCGGCCTGCGCGCCACCGGCAGCCAGGGTGGTCTTGGAGAGCTCGACGTACCAGTCGAAGACCTCGTCCCAGGCGAAGTGGAACAGGCCGTCGGACAGCTTGGCGAACTGGTAGTCGTCGTACAGGGCGTCGGCCTCGGCGACGGTCGCGTTCAGCCGCGAGAGGATCCAGCGGTCGGCCGCCGTCAGCTCCTCGGGGGCGGGCAGCGGGCCCTCGACGGTGGCGCCGTTCATCAGGGCGAAGCGGGTGGCGTTCCAGATCTTGTTGCAGAAGTTGCGCGACCCCTGCACCCAGTCCTCGCCGATCGGCACGTCCGCGCCGGGGTTGGCGCCGCGGGCCAGGGTGAAGCGGACGGCGTCGGCCCCGTAGGCGTCCATCCAGTCCAGCGGGTCCACCGCGTTGCCGAAGGACTTGGACATCTTCTTGCCGAACTGGTCGCGGACCAGACCGGTGAGCGCGATGGTGTGGAACGGCGCCCGGCCGTCCATCGCGTACAGGCCGAACATCATCATCCGGGCGACCCAGAAGAAGATGATGTCGTGGCCGGTGAGCAGGACGTCGGTGGCGTAGAACTTCTCCAGGTCCGGGGTCTGCTCCGGCCAGCCCAGGGTGGAGAACGGCCACAGCCCGCTGGAGAACCAGGTGTCCAGCACGTCGGTGTCCTGGGTCCAGCCCTCGCCGGTGGGCGCCTGCTCGTCCGGTCCGACGCAGACGACCTCGCCGTTCGGGCCGTACCAGACCGGGATCCGGTGGCCCCACCAGAGCTGGCGCGAGATGCACCAGTCGTGCATGTTGTCGACCCAGCTGAAGTAGCGGCCCTCCAGCTCCTTGGGGTGGATCTGCACCCGGCCGTCCCGGACGGCGGCGCCGGCCTCGGCGGCCAGCGGGGCGACCTTGACCCACCACTGGAGCGACAGCCGCGGCTCGACCACGGTCTGGCAGCGCGAGCAGTGGCCGACCGCGTGCATGTAGGGGCGCTTCTCGGCGACGATGCGCCCCTCGGCGCGCAGCGCGCCGACCACCGCGGAGCGAGCCTCGAAGCGGTCCAGGCCGAGGAACGGGCCGTGCACGGTGATCACACCGCGCTCGTCCATCACGGTCAGGTTCTCCAGGCCGTGGCGCTGGCCGATGGCGAAGTCGTTGGGGTCGTGGGCCGGCGTCACCTTGACGGCGCCGGTGCCGAACTCCGGGTCGACGTGCTCGTCCGCGACGACCGGGATCCGGCGGTCCGTCAGCGGCAGCGCGATGGTGGTGCCCACCAGGTGCCGGTAGCGCTCGTCGTCCGGGTGGACCGCCACGGCGGTGTCGCCCAGCATGGTCTCGGCCCGGGTGGTGGCGACCACGATGGACTCGTCCCCGTCGCCGTAGCGGATCGAGACCAGCTCGCCGGGCACCTCGTCGTGCTCGACCTCGATGTCGGAGAGCGCGGTCAGGCAGCGCGGGCACCAGTTGATGATGCGCTCGGCGCGGTAGATCAGGCCGTCGTCGAAGAGCTTCTTGAAGATGGTCTGGACGGCCTGGGAGAGGCCCTCGTCCATGGTGAAGCGCTCGCGCGACCAGTCCACGCCGTCGCCGAGCCGGCGCATCTGGCCGAGGATCTTGCCGCCGTACTCCTCCTTCCACTGCCACACCTTCTCGACGAAGGCCTCCCGGCCCAGGTCGTGGCGCGACAGACCGGAGGAGGCGAGCTGCTGCTCGACCTTGTTCTGGGTGGCGATACCGGCGTGGTCCATGCCGGGCAGCCAGAGCGCCTCGTAGCCCTGCATCCGCTTGCGGCGGGTCAGCGCGTCCATCAGCGTGTGCTGGAAGGCGTGCCCGAGGTGCAGCGAACCGGTCACGTTCGGCGGCGGGATGACGATGGTGTACGCGGGCTTGTCGCTCTTGGCGTCGGCGGTGAAGTAACCGCGCTCCACCCAGCGCTCGTACAGCTCGCCCTCTACCTCCGCCGGGGCGTAGGTCGTCGGGAGGGTGGCTGCGTCGTCCCCGGGGGCTGTGTTGAACCCCTTGGGGCTGTCGGGGCGCTGGTTCGTCGTGTCGGTCACGACACACAGTTTACGTAAGAGGGGGGCCCGGTTACGAACCGCGCCGGGCCGGGCCGCCCGGCCGCGGGGCGGGCGGCGTACGGTAGCGTGCCCGAATACTCGTACGCCACAGTCCGCGCGCGTGCCCGCGAACGGGTCACGCCGCAACGAGGCCGCTCCACGAGCGGTGGGGGAGATCGACGCCGATGTACGGCCAGGGCCAGGGTCAGCAGTATCCGCAGGGGCAGCCACCGCAGCCGTACGGGCAGCCACCGTACGGCGCCCCGCAGCCCGGGTACGGCCAGCCGCCGCAGTACGGCGCCCCGGCCCCGCAGCCCGGCTACGGCTACCCCCAGCAGCCCGTCCCGCAGTACGGCGCCCCGCAGCCCGGCTACCCGAACGCGGCGCCGCAGCAGCCCCAGTACGGCGGCGGCTACCCGCAGCCGCCGCGCAAGGGCAACACCGGCCTGGTGGTCGGCCTGGTGATCGGCGCCCTGGTGCTGGTCGGCGGCGGCCTCGTGGCGATGAAGCTGACGGACAAGGGCTCCTCCGACGGCGGCACCGGCGGCAGCGGCGGCGGCAAGGGCTCCACGGCCACCGCCAAGTACAAGCTGAGCGCCCCGGAGAGCCTGCCCGGCGGCTACAGCAAGAAGTCCGGCCAGGACGTGCCGGCCGGCGGCGGCCTCACCAAGGTCGAGGGCTCGCTCTCCGCGATGTACCAGAAGAGCGCCACCGACCTGATCAGTGTCGGCGGCAACTGGGGCACCGTCGACGACCCGGCCGCCGTGATGGCCGCGACCGCGAGCGCGATGAAGATGACCTGGAAGACCCCGCTCGCCGAGGTCGACGCCAAGGACCTCAAGGACCCGGGCGGCAAGATGCAGTGCGGCGTGGCGACCAGCGGCACCAGCGCGAGCTCCATCGACACCCCGCTGTGCATCTGGGCCAACCACTCCACGGTCGGCACGGTGGTGTTCACCAGCATCTCGCTGACCGGCTCCGGCTCCACCCTGTCCGCGGCCCAGGCCGCCGACCGGTCGCGGCAGATCCGTGACGCCATGGTGGTCGCCAAGTAGTCCCCCTCCGGGCCGGCCGCTCACCCGGCCGTCCCGTACGACCCGTCCCCATCCCACAACGGAAGCGATACCCGGTGTCCGAGCAGAACCCCTACGGCGGTCAGCCGCCCGCCCAGCCCTACGGTGCCCCGCCGCCGCCGGCCCAGCCCTACGGCGCCGCCCCGGCGCAGCCGTACGGCGACCCCTCCCAGCCGCAGCAGCCCTGGGGCTCGGTGCCCCCGCAGGGTGGCGCACCGTACCCGGGCTACCCCGGCTACCCCGCCCAGCAGCAGAAGAAGTCCCGCAAGACGCTCTGGATCGTGCTCGGCTGCGTCGGCGGGGCGATCCTGCTCGGCGCCGGCGCGCTCGCCTACGTGGTCTACGACGTGTCGTCAAAGACCGGCACCCACAAGGTGGTCATGCCGGAGACCTTCAAGGGCATGAAGCGCAACACCACCAACCCGCTGGCCGAGCAGATGCAGAGCAGCCTCCAGCAGGAGTTCGGCAAGGGCAAGGACGCCTGGACGCCGACCGCGGTCAGCGCGCTCTACACCGACGAGGCCTCGGACCAGGGCAAGGTCATCATCACCTTCGGTGGTTACGGCAACGTGCTCGCTCCGAACACCCAGGTCAGCGAGTTCTTCGACAGCTTCGAGAAGGGCGCGTCCGGCCAGGGCACCACCTTCAACGGCCGCAGCGACTTCGACCCGGGCCCGCTCGGCGGCAAGCTCACCTGCGAGGTGATGGCGGCCGAGTCGGAGACCGACAGCCTCTGCGTCTGGGCCGACGGCAGCTCGGTGGTCGGCATTCTGACCGGCCAGGCCGACTCCACCGCCAAGCCCGACCTGGCGGCGGCCGCCGCGGACGCCCGTGAGCTGCGCCAGGTGGCCGAGGTCCCGAAGTAGCACCCGGCCCAACGGCGAAGCGGCCCCGCACCGTCCGGTGCGGGGCCGCTGTCGTGCCGGGGCGGGAGGTCAGGCGCTCTTCTCGCGCCGCTCCCGCTTGATCATGTCGCGCGGGACCAGGGTCGGGATGGCGTGCTTGGAGACCACGTCCCCGGTCACGACCACGCGGGCGACGTCCTGACGCGAGGGCACCTCGTACATCACGGACATCAGCACCTCCTCCATGATCGCGCGCAGACCGCGGGCGCCGGTGCCCCGCAGGATCGCCTGGTCGGCGATGGCCTCCAGCGCGTCCCGGGTGAACTCCAGCTCCACGCCGTCGAGTTCGAAGAGCTTGCGGTACTGCTTGACCAGCGCGTTCTTCGGCTCGGTGAGGATCTGCAGCAGCGCCTCACGGTCCAGGTTGTGCACGCTGGTGATGACCGGGAGGCGGCCGATGAACTCGGGGATCATGCCGAACTTGACCAGGTCCTCCGGCATCACCTGACGGAAGTGGTCGCTCGCGTCCTGCTCGCGCTTGGAGCGGATGTTGGCGCCGAAGCCGATGCCCTTGGCGCCCGCGCGGCCCTCGATGATCCGCTCCAGGCCCGCGAAGGCACCGCCCACGATGAACAGCACGTTGGTGGTGTCGATCTGGATGAACTCCTGGTGCGGGTGCTTGCGCCCGCCCTGCGGCGGCACCGAGGCGGTGGTGCCCTCCAGGATCTTCAGCAGCGCCTGCTGCACGCCCTCGCCCGAGACGTCACGGGTGATCGACGGGTTCTCGCTCTTGCGGGCGACCTTGTCGATCTCGTCGATGTAGATGATCCCGGTCTCGGCCTTCTTGACGTCGTAGTCCGCCGCCTGGATCAGCTTGAGCAGGATGTTCTCGACGTCCTCGCCGACGTAGCCGGCCTCGGTCAGCGCCGTGGCGTCCGCGATCGCGAACGGCACGTTCAGCATCCGGGCCAGGGTCTGCGCCAGCAGCGTCTTGCCCGAACCGGTCGGGCCCAGCAGCAGGATGTTGGACTTGGCCAGCTCGATCGCGTCCTCACGACCGGTGCCGCCGCTGCGGCCGCTCTCGCCGGCCTGGACGCGCTTGTAGTGGTTGTAGACCGCGACCGACAGGGCCTTCTTCGCCAGCTCCTGGCCGACCACGTACTGGTCCAGGAACTCGTAGATCTCGCGGGGCTTCGGCAGCTCCTCGAAGCGCACCTCGGAGCTCTCGGCGAGCTCCTCCTCGATGATCTCGTTGCACAGGTCGATGCACTCGTCGCAGATGTACACACCTGGCCCGGCGATCAGCTTCTTCACCTGCTTCTGCGATTTGCCGCAGAACGAGCACTTGAGCAGGTCGCCGCCGTCTCCGATGCGTGCCACGAGGTGCTTCCCCTTCGCCAGGGGCCCCGCGGGGGTTCCGGGGCCTGGTGCTGTGGACCGGCTGCGCCGAACGGCGGCCGGTCTCGCTATCCGACGGTACTCTGCCGCGCCGGAAATTCCGTCGTCTTCGGCAGCTCTGCCCTACGCCCTGGGCGAATTGATACCGAACAGATGCCGTCCTGCGGGCATGGACCCGCACGGCAATTGTGCCGGGTCCGCGGCCCGACCGGAACGGCTCGGGGCGGGGCGCAAGGTCACATCCCGTACGAAGGGATGCGCCCGCGACCCGCCCCGGAGCCGCCGGTGCGTCCGTCAGTCGGTCAGCGAGGTCTTGCGGGTCGAGATGATCTGGTCGATCAGCCCGTACTCCAGCGCCTCCTCGGCGGTGAGGATCTTGTCCCGCTCGATGTCGTCGCGGACCTGCTCGACCGGCTTCTTGGAGTGCTTGGCCAGCATCTCCTCCAGCTGCTCGCGCATCCGGAAGATCTCCTTGGCCTGGATCTCCAGGTCCGACACCTGGCCGCGGCCGGTCTCGGTGTAGGGCTGGTGGATCAGGATCCGGGCGTTCGGCAGCGCCATCCGCTTGCCCGGGGTGCCGGCCGCCAGCAGCACGGCGGCGGCCGAGGCGGCCTGGCCCATGCAGACGGTGGTGATGTCGGGCTTCACGTACTGCATCGTGTCGTAGATGGCCGTCAGGGCCGTGAACGAGCCGCCGGGCGAGTTGATGTACATCTGGATCTCGCGATCCGGGTCCATCGACTCCAGGCACAGCAGCTGGGCCATGATGTCGTTGGCCGAGACGTCGTCCACCTGGGAGCCGAGGAAGATGATGCGCTCCTCGAACAGCTTGGCGTACGGGTCGTACTCGCGGATGCCCTGCGAGGTGCGCTCGACGAAGCGCGGGACGATGTAACGGCCCTCGGCGCGGGCACCGTAGTACTCACCGCGCGGCATGTTGGGGGTGGTGTTCATGGGTTGGTCTGTCCTCCGACGAAGCGTGCGGTCTGGGTGTCCGATGACGGGCGGCGCTCAGGCGCCCGTGCCGCCGCCGCCGGGAACGTCCGCGGCGCTGTGCATGATCTGGTCGATCAGGCCGTACTCCTTGGCCTCCTCCGGCGTGAACCAGCGGTCCCGGTCGGAGTCCGCGGTGACCCGGTCGAAGGACTGGCCGCTGTGGTGCGCGATCAGCTCGGACATCCGCTTCTTGGTGCGCAGCAGCTGCTCCGCCTGGATCCGGATGTCGGTGGCGGAGCCGCCGAGGCCGGCCGAGGGCTGGTGCATCAGGATGTTGGCGTTGGGCAGCGAGAAGCGCTTGCCCTTGGCGCCGGCCGTCAGCAGGAACTGGCCCATCGAGGCCGCCATGCCCATCGCGATCGTGACCACGTCGTTCTTGATGTACTGCATGGTGTCGTAGATCGCCATGCCGGCCGTGATCGAGCCGCCCGGGGAGTTGATGTAGAGGTAGATGTCCTTCTCGGGGTCGGCCGCCAGCAGCAGAAGCTGGGCCGTGATCTTGTTGGCGATGTCGTCGTCGACCTGCTGGCCGAGGAAGATGATCCGCTCGTTGAGCAGCCGGTTGTAGACCTGGTCGCCCAGGCCGCCGAGCACGTCACCAGCGGCGGCGTGCGGCGCCATCAGGCCAGGCATCTGCATCTGCGGGAACGTCACTTAGCCACCTGCTCAGTCGATCTGCTTGTGTGTCGCTGTCTATGGACCCTAACGCCCGGGCGGGGCCGCAGAATCCCCCACGCAGAACTGTTCGCTGTGAGCGCAGGGTCCGGTGGTGCCAACGGACAGCGAACGGAAGCGGACGGCCCGGGGGCGCCGGCGGCCGGACGGCGGGCAGGCCGAGGTGCCGGACGGCAGTGGGCCCGGACACCGTGCGGTGTCCGGGCCCACTACCACCTGTCAATCAGGCGTCACGCTGAGGTCGGTCGGGGCTCAGGCCTCGGTCGACTCGGCGGCAGCCTCGGTCTCGGTGCCGGCCTCGGCCTGCTCCGCGGACTCCTCGGTCTCGTCGTCCTCGAAGGAGACGACCTCGCCGTTGGTGTCCTTGACCGCGGCGCCCTCGACCACCAGGGCCAGCGCCTTGCCGCGGGCGACCTCGCCGACCAGCAGCGGGACCTGGTTGCCCTGGACGACCTGCTGGGCGAACTGGTCCGGGGTGAGGCCCGAACCGGCGGCGCGGCGGATCAGGTGCTCGGTGAGCTCCTCCTGGTTGACCCCGAGCTCCTCCTTCGCCACGATCTCGTCCAGCACGAACTGGGTCTTGATGCCCTTCTTGGCCTGCTCCTCGGTCTCCGCCAGGAAGTCCTCGAGGGACTTGTCCTGGGTGGCGAGGTAGGTCTCCAGGTTCAGACCCATGGGCTCCAGCTGGTGGTGCTCCAGGTTGTGGCGACGGGTCTCGATCTCGTCCTTGAGGAGCTTCTCCGGGTAGTCCATCTCGACGAGCCCGAGCAGCTCGTCCAGGACCTTCTCCTGGGCCTGGGTGGCCTGGTCGAACTCCTTCATGCGCTCAAGGCGCTTGCGGGAGTCCGCACGCAGCTCCTCCAGGGTGTCGAACTCGCTCGCCAGCTGGGCGAACTCGTCGTCCAGCTCCGGGAGCTCCTTCTCCTGGACGGCGGTCACGGTGACGGTGACCTCCGAGTCCTTACCGGCCTGGGTGCCACCCTTGAGGGTGGTGGTGAAGGTCTTGGTCTCACCGGCGGACAGGCCGATGACGGCCTCGTCGATGCCGTCCAGCAGGCGGCCGGAGCCGATCTCGTAGCTCACGCCGGTCGCGGTGCCGTCCTCCGGCACCTCGCCGTCGACCTTGGCCTCGAGGTCCACGACCACGACGTCCTCGGCGCCCGCGGCGCGCTCGACGTCCTTGACCGAGGAGAAGCGCTCACGCAGCTGCTCCAGCGACTTCTCGATGTCCTCGTCGGAGACGACGACCGGGTCGACGACCACGCTGATCGAGGAGAAGTCCGGGAGAGCGATCTCCGGGCGGACGTCGACCTCGGCGGTGAACTTGAGGCCACCCCCGTCGGCGAGCTTCTCGACACCCTCGATGTCGGTGATGTCGGGCTGACCGAGAACCTCGATCTTGCCCTCGTCCACGGCCTGCGTGTAGAAGCGCGGCAGCGCGTCGTTCACGGCCTCCTCGAGCACCGCGGCACGGCCGAAGCGCTGGTCGATCACCTTGTTCGGGATCTTGCCCTTACGGAAGCCCGGGACGGTGACCTGCTGGTTGATCTTCTTGTACGCCGCGTCGAGGCTGGGCTTGAGCTCCTCGAAGGGCACCTCGACGGTGAGTCGAACCCGGGTCGGGTTCAGAGTCTCGACGGCGCTCTTCACGGTTAGGTCTCCTAGGGGCTTGCGGTCTGGTTGTCTCCGCCGACCCGGTACGGCCGGGAACGGCCGAGCGAGCTGGCGAGACGGGCGATGGGCGGTTGGAGCTGCATCTCCCGTATTGGGGTGGACGGTGAGCGTGACTCCTCGCCCTCGGGCGGCTGACCTGCGAGCATGCCACAGGTACTACCGCCAGCAGCCCATCCTACCGGTACCGCGAAAGCCCGACGCCAGGGCGCTGCCGCGGGCCCCCGCCGGAGCACCGGGCGGGCCGGTCCGCGCACGGCCGGCCGGACGACGAAACAGGGCCCCGTCCACCGGACGAGACCCTGCCGCACACGATGTCGGGGTGACCGGATTCGAACCGACGGCCTTCCGCTCCCAAAGCGGACGCGCTACCAAACTGCGCCACACCCCGTAGTGCCGAGAGGAAGAGTACACGGCGGCCTCCCTCGGCCCGGCGCATTATCAACCCCCCGCCGGAGCGAAAGCGACGTGCGCTCCACCGCCCCGACCAGGTACGCTAGCCCCGTCCTCCCGGCCGCACCCCGGCCGAGGGGTCGCGTACAGTCGGACGTACCGTCAACTGCACGCAGGCGGGTGTAGCTCAATGGTAGAGCCCCAGTCTTCCAAACTGGTCACGCGAGTTCGATTCTCGTCACCCGCTCCACCACCTCGGCCCCTGGTCGGCGATCAACTCGCCGGGCAGGGGCCGCAGTCGTTTTCGGGGGCCGGTGGGCCGGCCTCGGCCGGGGGCCCGTGCGGGCGTCTTGAGGTGACAGCCGGTGTCTGCGGGCATGCCGCAGGCCCGGCCCGGGACTTGGGGTCCTGGGTCGGGCCTGCGGCAGGTGTGGCGGTGGGCGTCGATCCCGAGGATCAGACCTTGACGCCGTGGGCGGCCAGGTAGGCCACCGGGTCGATGTCGGAGCCGTACGCCGGGCCGGTGCGGACCTCGAAGTGCAGGTGCGGGCCGGTGACGTTGCCGGTGGCACCGGAGAGGCCGATCTGCTGGCCGGCGGTGACGGTCTGGCCGACCGACACGCCGATCGAGGACAGGTGGGCGTACTCCGAGTACTTGCCGTCGGCGTGCTTGATGACGACCTCGTTGCCGTAGGCGCCGCCGTTGCCGGCCGAGACCACGGTGCCGGCCGCGATGGACTTCACCGAGGTGCCGGTGCCCACCACGAAGTCGACACCGGTGTGGTAGCCGGAGGACCAGTTGGAGCCGGCCTGGTGGTACGGGGTACCGAGCGGGCCGTTGACCGGGGCGACGTAACCCGAGGTGGCGGGGGCCACGGCCGGGGCGGACGCGGCGGGCGCCTCGGTCTTGGGGGCGGCCGGCTTCGGGGCAGCCGGCTTGGGGGCGGCCGGCTTCGGGGTCTCGGCCTTGGGGGCCTGGGTGACCGGGGCACGGTGCTCGGAGCGCGAGGCCTTCGCGGCCGGGGCCTCGGACTTCGGGGCGGCGGCCGGGGCGGCCTGCTGGCCACCGACGGTCAGCTTCTGGCCCGGGAAGATCAGGTTCGGGTTGCCCCCGACGACCTGGCGGTTGTCCTGGTACAGCTTCTGCCAGCCACCGTCGACGTGCTCGGCGGCGGCGATCTTGGACAGGGTGTCGCCGTGGACCACCTGGTAGGTGTGGTCGGCAGGAGCCTGCGCGGCAGCCGGGGCGGCCGGGGCGGCGGCCTGCTCGGCCGAGGCGGAGACGGTGCCCTGGGCGTCGGCGGAGGTGCCGTGGGCCGAGGCGGCGGTGGCCGGAAGCGCGACGGCAGCGGTGACCACACCGGTGGCGACGGCAATTCGGGTCAGACGGGACAGACGGGGACGACGGTGCTTGCCCTTACCGGACATTGAGCGGTTCCTCTCCGACGCCTACGAGGTGAGCTGTCGGGTTCGGACGGGAGATCGCCCGGCCGTGAAAAAGACACGGCTTCACCCCAAGCCGCACCGGAATTCCGGAAACGGCACTTACCTTGGGTCCCCCGCTCCTGCCGTGCACGGATGGTGTGCGTCGACCCCGGGCAGCGGCAGGACTCGGCGTTCCACCCGGTGGCCCCACCCGGCGTTTGCCGGGCAGGTCACGAAGCAAAACCCATGAGGCGTGTACGGAGCAAGTGACGGTGCGTAAGGAACTAAAGGGACATAAGATCAACAGGGACGAAGGTCACGCTCCGCTGTGGCCACAGGGCCCACCGCAGCCGAATTCCTCACCCCTGGTGAATGCACGGCCGCAGGTCGTCACCGATATCGCATTCCGTGGCCGAGAATTCACCCACGGGCACGAAAACCCCCGCCTTCCGTGACTCCGGTCACCCCCGCGGGGGCCGCGCCGACCGCCGAGGCCGGCCGGAACGCCCCACCGGACGGGTGCGAGACCCGGCGCCGACGGCCGCGCGCGGGTTTCCCGGGAGCGGGCGGCGGCCGATAGCCTCAGCCCTGTTCGATTCCACCCCACCGCTTCGAGCTAGGAGCCGGCCTGTGGGCCCGCAGCACCGACTGGACGTCATACAGCGCAGCGTGATCCGCGAAATGGCGCGTTTCGGGCAGGGGTTCACCGTCGACGGCGAGCTGCTGCGGGGGCCGGGCAGCACCGCCGTCGCGGTCCGCGAGCACCCGGGTGACGGCGGTGCCGGCCATGTCGACCTCGGCTATGTGCTGCAACTGGGCCGCGCCGACGGGCCGGTGGTCTGGGACTGCGCGGCCGGGCTCGGGCGGACCGAGGAGGAGCAGCTCGACAACGCCGTCCGGATGTGGGCGACCACCACTGCCACCGCCGTGGTCGAACTGCTCGACCGCCGGGGCGAGCACGGCGACCACTACCGGTCGGTGGAGCTGCCTGGCTGGCACGCGGTGCAGGGGCCGGCCGCCGTGTTCGGCTTCGGTTCAGGGGAGTTGGCCAACTGGCTGGCAGCCCATCAGCCGCTCGCGGCGCTCGCCGAGCCACTGCGCCCGGAGCTGACCGGGCCGCAGGTGAACGGGGTCAAGCTGTTCCTGGGCGGCCGGGCGGGCGAGGACGTCGCGGAGGTCCGGGTGAACGGTGTGGTCTGCGACCGCGCCTCGGCCGCGCTCCGCGCGCTGGACTGGCCCCGCGGCGAACGGCTGTGCTGGGCAAGGCTGTTCATCCTGCTGGTGGCCGAGGTCGCCGAGCAGCCGGCCGAGCCGCCGAAGCCCGCCGGGGTGCCCGCGCCGACCGTCACGGCCCGGCGGCCGGGGCTGCTGGCCCGGCTGCGCCGGCCGAAGCCGCAGCGCCGCTAGCCCCCGCGGCATCGCCGGCTCCCGCAACACCACCGGCCCCACGAGCATCCGCAGTACCGATACCACAGGCAATACCGCCACCACCCGCAGCACCAGCAGCACCCGCTGCCCGCCCGAGGACGGGCCGCGGTCGGCCGCACGCGGGCAGGGCGAAGCGCCGGGCGGCACCGGCGCCGACCGGCTCGACAGCGGACCCGGGAGGACTCAGCCCGCGACGGAGGAGATCGTCGAGGCCAGCTGGGTGAGGAAGTCCTGGATCGGTTTGGCCGCCGTGGACTGGCTCACCATGAAGCCGAACAGCGCCGCGATGATCGCGTGGCTGGTCTTCAGCTGCTTGTTACGGATGAAGATGACGACGATGATGCCGAACAGCACCAGCGCGGACACGGAGAAGGCCACCCGGACTCACTTCCTCATTTCATGGCGGGTTCAAGACGGAACCGGACGGTCCCTGGCGGACAGGCCGTCCCGCCGCGACCGGAGCGCCACAGGGGCACCCGAGGTCGCCAGACGACAGCCGCGTGGCGCACGATTCGCCCCCCATCCCCCGAGTCTCGACCAGCCCACCCGGACTCAGTGTGGTCGCTCGTGCGGACTCCGTAAAGGACTTGTCGGAAGCCTAGGAGCAAGATCCCGCGATGTGGGACGAATTTCCGCCGTCCGAGACCATAGCGGAGGCCTTCTGACGGTGCGTCGACGGGCTCCCCGCCACCCGCGCGGGGCAGGGCCCCGGGGCGGCAAACCGGCAGGCCGCCCGCACTGTGATCCACTGCGGCGGCGCGGATGCCGGGAATGGCCGAAGATCACCACTCGCGGTTGACAGCGCGGGGCCGCCGCCCACCGGGCGGACGGGCGTCAGCGCCGCCAGAGCAGCAGCACGGCCCGGTCGTCGTTGACGTCCTTGGCGACCGACTCGATCAGCCGGCCGGCCACTCCCCGGCTGCCGCTGCCGAACTGGGCACCGGCCACCAGCCGGTCGGCCTCGCCCATCAGCCGGTCCATCCCCTCGGTCAGGTCGCGGCCCGGCACCTCGACCATGCCATCGGTGCACAGCAGCAGCACGTCGCCGTGGGCGAGCCGGCCCCGCACGCCGTCGAACTTGGCCCCGTCGTAGACGCCGAGCAGCGGACCCTCCGCCTCCTGGACCTCCCAGCGGCCGGCGCCCGCCAGCCGCTGCATGCCCGGCAGGTGGCCGGCCGAGAGCAGCTCGTACTCGCCGGTGTCCAGGTCCAGCACCAGGTGGACGGCGGTGGCGAAGCCCTCCTCCCAGTCCTGGCGGAGCAGGTAGCCGTTGGCGGCGGGCAGGAACTCGTGTGCCGGCAGCGAGCCCAGCAGGCCGCCGAAGGCGCCGGAGAGCAGCAGGGCCCGCGAGCCGGCGTCCATCCCCTTGCCGGAGACGTCGGCCAGGACGGCCTCCAGGACCCGGCGCCCGGGGCCGGTGCGGGCCGCCACCACGAAGTCCCCGGAGAAGGACTGGCCGCCGGCCGGGCGCAGCGCCATGTCGGCGTGCCAGCCCTCGGGCAGGGCCGGGATCCGGCCCTGGACCCGGATCCGCTCGCGCAGGTCGAAGAGCATCGAGCCGCCGCCGCGCCAGGGCACCCCGACCCGGCTGCGGAACTGGGCGACCAGCAGCCCGGCCACCCCGACCGCGCCGACCACCAGGGCCGCACCGGGGGTGACCCCGTAGACGTACTCCTCGGGGTGGTCGCTGGCGACCCGCTCGCCGGTGTGGATCAGTGACTCGGTGGAGAGGCCGAGGGCGGCGGCGCCGTACAGCAGGACCAGGGTGCCGGGCCGCAGCAGCATGGCACCGGCCAGGATCGGCAGCACCAGTGCGGTCGGCGGGACCCAGGCGGGGATCCAGACGTTGAGCAGCACCAGCAGGGGGATGGCGAGCAGGAAGGCGGTGAAGGCGAGCCAGTCGGCGCCGTCCCCGCGGAAGTAGTCGACACCGGCCCGGCGGATGCGGCGGCGGGTGCGGTAGAGCTTGGCGCGCAGCAGCGCCGCGGCGGGCTCCGCGGCCGTAGCGGCCGGGCCCGTCGCAGTCGTCTGGGGCGGTGCGCCCGGCTCTCTGCCAGCCATGGGGTCCGACCTTATCCACCGGTCGTGCCCGGCGTCGACGGGGTGGGGCGGCTCGGCCGTCGTGTTCCGCCGCGGGCCGGGTGGGTTTCGGCCGCACGGCGGGGCCGGTCCGCGGGCCTGGGCGCCGTTTCCGGGAGCGTGCGGGAGGCCGGTACGCGCCGCCCGCCGCGCGAGCGGTTTCGACCGGACATGTCGCAAAAGTCGGTCGCGCTCGCACGGACGAGCTGATAGCTGTGGCGTATGACTGCCGACCCGTCCGCACCGCGGACCCCGGATTCACCGCAGCCCCTGACCGTCCGGCCGCTGGCCGCCGCGGAGTGGGACACCTGGTACCGCGGGCTGGAGATCGCCTTCGGCGGGGAACAGGAGCAGCCGGAGGAGCGCGCGCTCTGGCACGAACTGACCGAGATCGACCGTTCACTGGCGATCTGCGACGGCGAACAGATCGTCGGCGGCGGCAGTGCGTTCAGTTTCCGGATGGCGGTCCCAGGTGGGGCGGTGCTGCCGGCCGCGGGCGTCACCATGGTCGGCGTGCTGCCGACGCACCGCCGGCGCGGGGCACTGACCGCGCTGATGCGCCGCCAGCTCCACGAGGTCCGGGCCCGGGGCGAGGCGTTGGCCGTGCTCACCGCCTCGGAGCCGGCCATCTACGGGCGGTTCGGCTACGGGCTGGGCAGCTGGCGGATGGCGGTCACGGTGCCGAGCGCCAGGATCAGCCTCCCCGCGCTGCCCGGCCCGGCGCTCCGGCTGCGGCTCGCCGACCCGGCGGCGGCCGGGCCGGACTGCGAGCGGCTGTACGCGGCCCTGGTGCCGGGGCGGCCCGGGATGCTGGAGCGCCGGCCGGGCTGGGAGAAGCTCCCGCTGCTCGACGCCCTCGGTGCCCGCGAGGGCGCGTCACCGCTGCAGTGCGTGCTGGCCGAGGAGCGCGACAGCGGCCGGCTGGTGGGCTACGCGCGCTACGCGGTCAAGGGCGAGTGGGTCCGCGACATCGCGGCCGGTACCGTCCGGGTGCGCGACATCGAGGCGCTCTCCCCTCAGGCGTACGCGGCGCTCTGGTCGTACCTGCTGGAGCTGGACCTCACGGAGCAGGTCCACGCGGGCAACCGGCCGGTCGACGACCCGCTGCTGTTCCTGGTCTCGGATCCGCGCCGGCTGGAGCCGCGGGTGGGTGACTCGCTCTTCGTCCGGCTGGTCGACGTGGCCGCGGCGCTCGCCGGGCGCGGCTACCCGGGCCCGGTGGACCTGGTGCTGGAGCTGACCGACGGCTTCTGCCCGTGGAACGCGGGGCGCTGGCGGCTGCGCAGCGACGGCCCGGGCAAGGGGGCGAGCTGTGATCGGACCGAGCGGCCGGCCGAACTGGCGCTGGACGTCCGGGCGCTGGGCTCGGCCTATCTCGGTGGGGTGACGCTGGCCGCGCTCGGGGCGGCCGGGCAGGTCCGCGAGGTGCGCGACGGCGCGCTGGCCGAGGCTTCGCGGGCGTTCGCCTCGGACCTGGCCCCCTGGCTGCCGCACGGGTTCTGACGGCCCGTGCGGCAGGGGTCGAGGGTGGGGTGGTGCCGGGGGTGGAGCGGATCAGCCCTGGGGGTGGTGGGCCGGGATCGGCGGGAGCTCGCCGGTGGTCTCGTACTCGCTCAGCATCTCGATCCGGCGGGTGTGCCGGGCCTCGCCGCTGTACGGGGTGTTGAGGAAGATCTCGACGAACTTGGTGGCCTCGTCGACGGTGTGCATCCGGCCGCCGACGCTGATCACGTTGGCGTTGTTGTGCTCCCGGCCCAGGGCGGCGGTCTGCTCGCTCCAGGCCAGCGCCGCACGGACGCCCTTGACCTTGTTGGCCGCGATCGCCTCGCCGTTGCCGGAGCCGCCGATCACGACGCCCAGGGCCTCGGGGTCGGCGGCGGTGCGCTCGGCGGCGCGCAGGCAGAACGGCGGGTAGTCGTCCTCCGCGTCGTAGATGTGCGGCCCGCAGTCGACCGGCTCATGGCCGGCCTCCTTGAGCCACTCGACAAGGTGGTTCTTGAGTTCGTATCCGGCATGGTCGGAGCCCAGGTACACGCGCATGGGTATGAGTGTGGCATGCAGGTGCGGCTGGTCCCGGCAGCGGGCCCGGCAGCGGGCCCGAAGCCTGCGGCCTGGCGACCGGTGCCGGGTGCCGGAGATCAGCGCCGGCCGAGCAGCTTCCAGGTGAGCGGGAGCGCGCCCATCGCCAGCGCGGCCTTCAGCGCGTCGCCCACCAGGTAGGGGTAGAGGCCGAGTTCGGCGGCGCGGGAGAGCGGCAGGTGCAGCGCGGCGGCGAGGTAGGGGACGCCGACGGCGTAGATCGCCAGGTTGCCCAGGACCATCGCGGCGGCGGTGCGCAGCGGGCTGCGGTCGGCGCCCCGGCGGGCGAGCGCGCCGGTCAGGCCGGCCGCGAGCACGAAGCCGAGCACGTAGCCCAGGCTGGGCATGGCCCAGCCGGAGGTGCCGTCGGCGAACCAGGGCAGGCCGGCCAGGCCGGCGAGCAGGTAGAGGCCGAGCGAGGCGATCCCGCGGCGGGCACCGAGCGCGGTGCCGACCAGCAGGGCGGCGAAGGTCTGGCCGGTGACCGGGACCGGCGAGCCGGGCACGTTGACCGAGAGCTGCGCGGCCAGGCCGGTGAACGCGGCGCCGCCGGCCACCAGGGCGAGTTCGCGGGCCTGGGCTCCCAGGCGGGTGGCCGCGCGCGGCAGCAGGTCGGCGAGGACGACGGCGGACGGGGCGGAGGTGGCGGTGGCGGTGGCCATGGGCTGGTTCTTCCGTTCGGACACGTCGGGGCGGGTGAACAGTTGTGAACCTATGCTCCGGACGGCCGGTGCGGGGGCGTCGGCATCCGACAAACCGTCAGGGCCGCACTTGTCGGATCCGACCTGATTCGGACACATCTGCGCAGTCGGGCGCGCACTTTCGGTCACAACACCGTCCGGATGGCGACCGTTTCGCCGCGCTCCTTGGCCGGTCCGCCGGTCATACCGAATAGTGGCCCGAAGTCTCCGCTATCCGAACAGTCTGGATCCGACCCGATGTCGACCCCCTCCCGACCGCCCGTCCTGGACCGGTCCGACCATCCCGTCGCCTCCCCCGCCGAGGGCCGGCTCTCGCACGGCCTCAAGCAGCGGCACCTGTCGATGATCGCGCTCGGCGGCGTGATCGGCGCCGGCCTCTTCGTCGGCTCGGGCGCGGGCATCGCCGCCGCCGGGCCGTCCATCGTGCTGGCCTTCGCGCTCTCCGGCCTGCTGGTGATGCTGGTGATGCGGATGCTCGGCGAGATGTCGGCGGCCCACCCGGCCAGCGGCTCGTTCTCGGTGCACGCGGAGCGGGAGATCGGCCCCTGGGCCGGGCTCACCGTGGGCTGGCTGTTCTGGACCCTGCTGTGCGTGGGCGTCGGCGCGGAGGCGATCGGCGCGGCCGGGATCATGGGCAGCTGGCTGCCCGGGGTGCCGTCCTGGGTCTGGGTCGCGATCTTCATGAGCTTCTTCTGCGCGACCAACCTGGCCGCGGTGAAGAACTTCGGCGAGTTCGAGTTCTGGTTCGCCGCCGTGAAGGTGACCGCGATCGCGGCCTTCCTGGTGGTCGGGGTGCTGGCCGTCACCGGTGTGCTGCCCGGCACCTCCTCGCCCGGCACGGCCAACCTGACCGGCTCCGGCGGCTTCTTCCCGCACGGCACCACCGGGCTGATCACCGGGCTGCTCGCCTCGGTCTTCGCCTACGGCGGCCTGGAGACCGTGACCATCGCCGCGGCCGAGTCCGAGGACCCCCGGCGCAGCGTGGCCTCCGCCGTGCGCACCGCGATGTGGCGGATCGCCCTGTTCTACGTCGGCTCGATGGCCGTGATCGTCACTCTGGTGCCGTGGAACGACCCGTCGGTGATCAAGCCCGGCCCGTACGTCGCGGTGCTGGACCGGATCGGGATCTCCGGCGCCGGGCAGCTGATGAACGTGGTGGTGCTGATCGCGCTGCTCTCCGCGATGAACGCCAATATCTACGGCTCCTCGCGGATGGCGTACTCGCTGGTCAGCCGGGGCCAGGGGCCGAAGGCGCTGGGCCGGGTGTCCGGCGGGGTGCCGCGGCCGGCGGTGCTGGCCTCCTCGGCGTTCGGCTTCCTCGCCGTGCTGCTCAGCTACTGGTGGCCGACCACCGTGTTCAGCTGGCTGCTCAACATGGTCGGCGCGGCCGTCCTGGTGGTCTGGGCCTTCATCGCCGTCGCCCAGCTGCGGATGCGCCGGCGGCTGGAGCGCGAGGCCCCCGAGCAGCTGACCGTGCGGATGTGGGCCTTCCCGTACCTGACCTGGATCGCGCTGGCCGGCATCGTGACCGTGCTGGCCCTGATGACCCTGGACGCCGGCAACCGGGTCCAGCTCTGGTTCACCCTCGGCCTGACCGCCGCGCTGGCCCTGGCCGGCCGGCTGCGGAGCAGGCGCTCCGCCTGACGATGACGAAGCGGACGGGCCCGGTACGCAGCGCGCGTACCGGGCCCGTCCGTCTGCCGTCGGGCACCGTCACTCGAAGGACGGGCCGGCGGTGCGGGTGCGCTTGATCTCGTAGAAGCCGGGGGTGGAGGCGACCAGCACGGTGCCGTCCCACAGCCGGGCGGCGTGCTCGCCGCGCGGGGTGGGGGTGACCACCGGGCCGAAGAAGGCGACCCGGTCGCCGTCCGGGCCGTCGACCGCGATCACCGGGGTGCCGACGTCCTCGCCGACCAGCGAGATGCCCTCCTGGTGGGAGGCGCGCAGCGCCTCGTCGTAGGCGTCGGTGTCGGCGGCGTCGGCCAGCTCGACCGGCAGCCCGGCGGCGGTCAGCGCGGCCTCGATGGTCTCCCGGTCGTTCGGCAGGCCCTGGTTGTGGAACCGGGTGCCGAGCTCGGTGTACAGGCGCCCGAGCACCTTGTCACCGTGCTGCTGGGCGGCGGCGATCAGGACCCGGACCGGGCCCCAGCCCTTGCCCAGCAGCTCCTTGTACCTGTCCGGCAGGTCGTCGCGGTTCTCGTTCAGCACGGACAGGCTCATCACGTGCCAGCGGGTGTCCACCGGGCGCAGCTGCTCGACCTCCAGCATCCAGCGGGAGGTCATCCAGGCCCAGGGGCAGATCGGGTCGAACCAGAAGTCGGCGATCTTGCGGGAGTCGGCAGTCGTCACGGACAGTGCCCTTCGGTCAACGGGTGCGAGTGGGTCTGACGTAGGGCCTCAACACCGGGAATCAGCGGCTGATTCCGCCAGGGCTGTGCAATGGTACGTGGCGCCGAGCATGAAAGGATGCGCCCGGCACCCCAGCCCCACAAGGCTTGATACGGACAGGAGTACCACCGTGCCGGGCAAGAACCTGAGCCGCGAGGAAGCCCAGCAGCGGGCCGGTCTGATCGAGGTGGAGAGCTACCGCGTCCACCTGGATCTGACCTCCGCTCCGGACCCCGCAGCCCCCACCTTCCTCTCCACCACCACCATCACCTTCCGTGCCGCCACCCCGGGCGCCGCCAGCTTCGCCGACCTGCTCGCTCCCGGCGTCCGCTCGGTCACCCTGAACGGCCGTGAGCTGGACCCGGCCCAGGTCTTCGACGGCACCAGGGTGGCGCTCGACCGGCTGGAGGGCCACAACGTCCTCGTGGTGGCGGCGGACTGCGCGTACAGCCGCACCGGCGAGGGCCTGCACCGCTTCGTCGACCCGGTGGACGGCGAGACCTACCTCTACACGCACTTCGAGCCGGCCGACGCCCGCCGGGTGTTCGCCAACTTCGAGCAGCCCGACCTCAAGGCCCCGTTCACCGTCTCGGTGACCGCGCCGGCCGGCTGGGACGTGTACGCCAACGCGGTGCACGAGTCGGTCGAGGAGCAGGGCGACGCGCGGACCTGGCGGTTCGCCCCGACCCGGCCGATCTCCACCTACCTGACCGCCGTGGTGGCCGGCCCGTACCACGTGGTGCGCGACCACTACAGCCGCGAGCTGCCGGACGGCACCCGGCTGGAGATCCCGCTCGCCGCGACCTGCCGGAAGTCGCTCGCCGAGCACTTCGACGCGGCGGAGATCCTCACCGTCACCAAGCAGGGGCTGGACTTCTTCCACCAGGAGTTCGACTACCCCTACCCGTTCGGCAAGTACGACCAGTGCTTCGTCCCCGAGTACAACATCGGCGCGATGGAGAACCCGGGCTGCGTGACCTTCCGCGAGGAGTTCGTCTTCCGCTCCAAGGTCACCGAGGCCGCCTACGAGGGCCGGGCCAACGTGGTGCTGCACGAGATGGCGCACATGTGGTTCGGCGACCTGGTCACCATGAAGTGGTGGGACGACCTGTGGCTCAAGGAGTCCTTCGCGGACTTCATGGGCTCCTACGGCCTGATCGGGGCCGGCACCCGCTACCGGAGCGCGTGGATCACCTTCGCCAACCGCCGCAAGGCCTGGGCGTACCAGCAGGACCAGTACCCGACCACGCACCCGATCACCGCCGACATCCGGGACCTCGAGGACGCCAAGCTCAACTTCGACGGCATCACCTACGCCAAGGGCGCCTCGGTGCTCAAGCAGCTGGTGGCCTACGTCGGCCGGGAGGCCTTCTTCGAGGGCGCCCGCCGCTACTTCCGGCGGCACGCCTTCGGCAACACCGTGCTGGGCGACCTGCTGAGCGTGCTGGAGGAGACCAGCGGGCGCGACCTGAAGGCCTGGAGCTCCGCCTGGCTGCAGACCTCGGGGGTCAACTCGCTGACCCCACAGGTGACCTGCGACGCCGAGGGCCGGATCACCGAGCTGGCGGTGCTCCAGGACGGCGGGACGCCGCGCCCGCACCGGGTGGCGATCGGCCTCTACGACCGCGACGAGACCGGCGCGCTGGTGCGCACCGAGCTGGTCGAGCTGGACGTGGCCGGAGCCCGGACCGCCGCACCGGAGCTGGCCGGACGGCCGCGGCCCGCGCTGGTGCTGGTCAACGACGAGGACCTGACCTACTGCAAGATCCGCTTCGACGAGGTCTCGCTGGAGACCCTGCGCACCGGCCTCGGGGACCTCAGCTCGCCGCTGACCCGCGCGCTGGCCTGGTCGGCGGTGTGGAACCTGACCAGGGACGCCCTGATGCCGGCCCGGGACTACCTCGACCTGGTGCTGCGCTTCGCCGGGCAGGAGTCGGACATCGGCGTGCTGCAGTCGCTGCACCAGCAGGCCAGGACCGCCCTGGACCTGTACGCCGACCCGACCTGGCGCGCCGAGGGCGCCCGGCTGCTGGCCGAGTGCGCGCTGCGCGAGCTGCGGGCCGCCGCCCCCGGCAGTGACCACCAGTTGGCCTGGGCCCGCTTCCTGGCCTCGGCCGCCGACGGCGCCGAGCACCTGCAGCTGGTGGCCGGGCTGCTGGACGGCACCGCCCGGATCGACGGCCTGGCCGTCGACCAGGAGCTGCGCTGGGAGTTCTGGCTCACCCTGGCCGCGGCCGGCCGGGCCACCACCGAGGCGATCGAGGGCGAGCTGCGGCGGGACAACACCGCCAGCGGCAAGCAGCGGGCGGTCAAGTGCCTGGCGGCGCTGCCGACCCCGGGCGCCAAGGCGGCGGCCTGGTCGGCGGTGGTGGACTCGGACGAGCTGCCCAACGCGCTGGTCGAGGCGCAGATCGCCGGCTTCGCCCAGCCCGACCAGCGGGAGCTGACGGCCGGCTACACCGACGCCTACTTCGAGCTGCTGGAGCCGGTCTGGGCCCAGCGCAGCATCGAGATCGCGATGCGGATCGTCGGCGGCTTCTTCCCCCGGCTGCAGACCGAGCAGTCGACCCTGGACGCCACCGACGCCTGGCTGGCCGCGCACCCGCAGGCCGCGCCGGCGCTGCGCCGGCTGGTGCTGGAGTGCCGGGACAACCTGGCCCGGGCGCTGCGCGCGCAGGTCTGCGACCGCGGCTGACCCGGGCGCACGGCAGCGGCCGCCCGGGGCTTCCCGGGCGGCCGCTGCCGTGTCTGTCGCTGTCGTGCCTGCTGCGGCCGTGGCGGTCGCTGCCGTGGCTACGGGGCCGGCTACTTGAGGGTGGCCGAGGTCAGGCCGGACTGCACCTGGCGCTGGAAGGAGAGGTACACCACCAGCACCGGGAGCATGGCGATGGTCATACCGGCGAACAGCGCCGGGGCGTCGCTCTTGTACCCGGACTGCAGGGCCAGGTTGACCAGGCCCTGGGCGAGCATCGAGTGGTCCGCCTCGCCGGCCGTGGTCGGCTGCATCAGGGTGACCGGCAGGATGTACTGGTTCCACTGGCCGAGCACGTTGAAGATGCCCACGCTGATCAGGCCCGGCTTGGCCATCGGCACCATGATCTGGAAGAACGCCCGGGAGTGCGAGCAGCCGTCCAGCATCGCCGCCTCGTGCACGGCGGTCGGCAGGGTGCGGAAGAACGAGTACAGGAAGAACACGGTGAACGGCAGCGAGTACGCCACGTACACCAGGATCAGGCCGAGGTAGCTGTTCAGGCCGAGGAACGGCGAGATCTCACCGAGGTTGCGGACCATGAAGAACAGCGGGACCAGGGCGAGGTAGACCGGGAACATCGAGCCGGCCACGAACAGGTAGTAGATCGCCTTGCTGCCCTTGAACTCGTACCGGGCCAGCACGTACGCCGCCATGCCGCCGAGCAGCATGGTCAGCGTGAGCGAGCCGGCCAGCACGATCAGGGTGTTGAGGAAGAAGCCGCCGATGCCCTTGGACCAGGCGCGGGTGAAGGCGTCGAAGGCGAAGGTGGCCGGCCAGCTCCAGGCGCTGCCGTTGATCTGCGCGTCGGTCTTGAACGAACCGAGGACCACCCAGACCAGCGGGAAGACGATCAGCAGCGCCCACACGGCCAGGAAGCCGTGGGAGAAGACGTTGAGGACTCCCCCGCCCTCGGCGAAGCGCGTGGTCCGGTCGGCCTTCGGGCGCTTGGCCGCGCGCGGGGCCGCAAGGGTCGAGGTCTCGTCGATGCTAGTGCTCATGTCCATGGCCCCGCTCAGTACTCGATCCGGTCGCGCTTGGTGGCCCAGAGCGAGACGACGGACAGGATCAGCGTGAAGAAGAAGATCACCACACCCATGGCGCAGGCGTAGCCGGCCTCGCCGTTGCGCAGGAAGCTGCGCATCAGGTACGTGGAGATCAACTCGCTGTGGTGGTCAGGACCGCCGCCGAAGTAGGCACCGGGGGTGATGCTGGAGACCAGGGCGAAGGCGTCCATCGCGACGATCGCCAGGTACACCCAGGCGGTCTGGACGGTCTCCCAGAGCAGCGGCAGGGTGATCCGCAGGAAGGTCTGGCCGCGCTTGGCGCCGTCCAGCAGGGCGGCCTCGTAGATGTCCTTCGGGATGCCCTGCATGGCCGCCGAGAACAGCACCAGGTAGAAGCCCACGCCGGACCAGATCAGCACCGCCAGCACGCACCACATGACCATGTCCGGGTCGGACAGCCACTGGACCGGGTGGGCGGCGTCGGCCAGCCCGAGCTTGATCAGCACCCCGTTGGCCAGGCCCGCGCCGTCGGTGCGGTAGACCGCGCCCCACAGCACCGCGAGGATCGCGATCGACAGGACCTGCGGGAAGAAGAAGACCACCTTGTAGAAGGAGGCCCCGCGCACGCCCTGGACCCCGCCGGTGCCGCTGCGGCCGCCGACGTTGAGCATGAAGGCGAAGAACAGCGCGATCAGTATGGTGAACACCGGCAGCAGGATGAGCAGCAGCAGGTTGTGCCAGATCGCGCCGAGGAAGACCTCGTCATCGAGGAGTTTCGCGTAGTTGTCCAGGCCGACGAAGTTCATCTCCTGGCTCTGCCCCGACCAGTCGGTCAGGGAGTATCCGAAGGTCTGCGCGTACGGCCAGAGCACCAGGCTCACGTACAGCAGGATCGGAAGAAAGAGGAACCCCACGATGAAGGGGTACTTGCCGTGACGCATCGCCACTTCTCCTGTCCTCAGGCAAGAGGCACCGGGGGCGGTTCGGGGCCCCCGGTGCGCTCTCCTACTCCGCTGGTCAGGCGGTCTTGTTCTTGGCGGCCGATTCCTTGGCGCGCTTGATCCACTCGGCGGGATCGATGCGCGCGGCCATCAGCTCGCCGGAGGCGTTCTGCAGGTCCTCGTCGAACTTGCTCGCGGTGTTCGGGTACTGGAAGTTGAAGGTGTTGGCACCGGCGGCCTTGAGCGCCACCACGGTGGACGCGGTGCCCGGCTTCAGCTTGACCTCGGGGCCGACGCCGTCCTTGAGACAGGTGAGGCTGTTGGCGGTCTGGGCGAACTTGCCCGAGGCTTCCTTGGTCAGCATCATCCGCAGGAACTCGATGCCGCCGGCCACGTTCTTGGCCTTGGCCGGAACGATGAAGGGCTCACCGGCGCCGGCGCGGATCGCCTCGAAGGGCAGCTTGTCACCGGTCAGCGACGGCATCGGCAGGAACGCCATGTCGAAGTCGGCCGGGGTGGTGGCGAGCTGCTCGTTCTCCAGCCAGGAGCCGGAGGGGATGAAGGCGGCCTTGTACTGGTTCCACGCGGTCTGCGACTCGGTGTGGGTCATGCCGTTGGTGCCGGGGAGCAGGAAGTCCTTGGAGACGATCTGGTAGAACGCCTCGACCGCGGTCTTCACGGCCGGGTCGTCCCAGGCGGTGGCGTCCAGGCTGTCGATCCGCTTCATGAGGTCCAGGCCGCCCTGCTTGGCGATCATGTCCATCATGACGACGTTGATGTAGTACGGGTACTTGCCCTGGTGGGCGACCGGCGCGATGCCCGCGGCCTTGATCTTGCCGCAGAGGTCGATGAACTCGGCCCAGGTCTTGGGGGCGGTCCAGCCGTGGTCCTTGAACAGCTTGTTGGAGTACCAGAAGCCGAACACGGTGTAGACGTAGGACAGGTTGTAGACCTTGCCCTTGATGGTGCCGGACTCGACCGTGCCGGGCATCAGCACGTCGCGGACCTTCTTCGACGGGTCGTCGAGGTAGGGCGCGTCCAGCAGCGGGGTCAGCTCGGTCAGCTGGTTGGAGTCGGCCAGCACGTCCAGCTTGATCTGCTTGGCGCCGGAGTCGTCGATGACATCCGGCGGGCTGCCGGCGTTGAAGCGCGGCTGAAGCTTGCCGGTGACGTCCTTGTCGGCCTGGTGGTTGATCTTGGCGCCCGGGTAGCTCTTCGCGTAGATCGCCTCGAAGGCCTTGGCGTACTCGTTGCCGTAGCCGCCGTCGAAGATGAAGACCTCCAGGCCCTCACCGTCCTTCACCCCGAACGGGTTCTTGGCGTCGCTCAGGTTGAAGCCGCCCGCCCCCTTGGAGCCCTTGTCACTGCTGCCGGTGCCACCGGCGCAGGCGGCGAGCAGCGAGCCGCCGCCGGCGGCGAGCACGGCGATGCCGGCGGCCCGCTTGAAGATGTCACGACGGTTGTACTCGGTTGCAGAGCCCATGAGTGCCCTAACCCCTCGGTGTCCAGAGAAGATGCAAGACAGGTCTGACGGACGGTCAATTCCTGTTGGATCAGGCGCGCCTAGCGGCAAAGGTGCCGGTCAGAGGCGGTTTTCTTCGATGCGCAAAGGTATAGTCCACTGTTCATCTGGCGGCAATAGCCCGACCGTCGGATGCACGTTGTGACGGTCAAAGCGTTGTCGGCGGTGCAGCATGTGCAATGTGCAGGGAGCCTGCATATTGCGCTTGCGGCCCGGCGATGACCGAAAATGTAGCGCGATCATGCGCGTTTGAACATAGAAACGCGCAGCTTCGCGCATCACGAGCCAGAAACGTGATGTGCGAAGCCGCGCGCGAGGTACTGCCGGAGGATCAGCCTCCGGTCCGGCCGAGCCCCTTGTCCAGGGCCGTGACCAGGGATCCCTGGGCGTCGTCGTTGTCCAGCGACCAGGCCATCACACCACCCAGCCCGTTCCAGCGGGAGTACCGGGCCTTGCGGGTCAGCAGCTCCGGCGTGTCGTACGACCAGAACTCGGTGCCGTCGTACTTCCAGGTGGCACCGTGCAGCCGGTCCTGATGGACGGTACCGGGCAGGTCCTTGATCCGGTTGTACGGCAGGCTCCCGCCCTGCGCCGGGCCGGTGGCCGGCTGGTACAGGCCCGCCCGGCCGCCTGCCGGGACGCCCGTCCAGCCGTAGCCGTAGAACGGCACCCCGAGGACGGTCTTGGCGGCCGGCAGCCCGGCGTCCAGGTAGTGCCGCACCACCCGGTCCGCGCTGTAGCCACGGTTGTCGGTGGCCGGGTCGTCGCGGTCGGAGTAGAGGTTGGCGTTGTGGTCGGTCGGCCCCTGGGCCTCCCAGGTGCCGTGCAGGTCGTAGGTCATCAGGTTCAGCCAGTCGACCGAGCGGGCGACCTTGCGGACCTCCAGCTGGTCCGCCCGGGCCTCGTTGGCCGGCACCGCGGCGGTGAGCAGGTAGTGGGTGCGCGACCTGGCGCCCAGCGCGTCCAGCTGGCGGCGGAACTCCTGCATCAGCAGGGTGTAGTTGCGGCCGTCCTCGGGGCGCACCACGTTGCCCGGGTCCCCGCCGCCGCCCGGGTACTCCCAGTCGATGTCGATGCCGTCGAAGACCCCGGTGGCCGCGCCCGCGCCGCCCTCCACCGAGCCGAGCTGCGGCAGGTTGCCCCGCAGGTAGAGGTCCAGGCAGGAGGAGACGAACTTCCGGCGCGAGGCGTCGGTGAGGGCGGCGTCGGAGAAGTTCTTCGACCAGGACCAGCCGCCGAGCGAGATCACGGCCTTCAGCTGCGGATTGGCGGCCTTGAGCTTGCGCAGCTGGTTGAAGTTGCCCTTCAGCGACTGCTCGGCGGTGTCGGCCACGCCGTCCACCGACTCCTCGGCCCCGACCGGCCGCTGGTAGTCGGCCCAGGCGTCGCCGAGGCCGGCGCCGGTGGCCTCGAAGCAGGTGCCCTCGGCGGAGACGTTGCCGAAAGCGTAGTTGATCACGGTGAGCTTGCCGGCCTGCCCCGAGGTCTGCACCTTCTTGGCGGAGAACCCGCCGTAGATGCCCCACTGGGTGAAGTAGCCGACCCGCTGCCCCTCCAGGCGCGGGGTGCGGTCGTGGGCCTGGGCGGCGGGGGCCGAGAGGGCTGCGGCCACCGTGACGGCGGCGAGAGCGGCTGCGGTACGACTGAGCATGCGCATACGAGAAGACCCGTGGCTTTCTCTGAATCAGCGTCAAATGGTCTGGACCAAGCTGAGAAAGAGGTTTAGTCCACCCGGGGCACCGCGCACAAGGGGGTGCGCGCGACACGGACCGGGCCGCACCCCTGGGGAGGGGTGCGGCCCGGTCGCCGTGCGGGGTGCGGGTCAGCCGTTGATCAGGCTGCGCAGCACGTACTGCAGGATGCCGCCGTTGCGGTAGTAGTCCGCCTCGCCGGGGGTGTCGATGCGCACCACGGCGTCGAACTCGACCTCGCCGGCCTTGACCTTGACGGTCTTCGGGGTGCGGCCCTCGTTCAGCTCGGTGACACCGGTGAAGGAGAAGGTCTCCTCGCCGGTCAGGCCGAGGGTCTCGGCGGTCTGGCCGGCCGGGAACTGCAGCGGCAGCACGCCCATGCCGATCAGGTTGGAGCGGTGGATGCGCTCGTAGGACTCGGCGATGACGGCCTTGACGCCGAGCAGCGCGGTGCCCTTGGCCGCCCAGTCGCGGGACGAGCCGGAGCCGTACTCCTTGCCGGCCAGGACGACCAGCGGGACGCCGGCGGCCTGGTAGTTCTGCGAGGCGTCGTAGATGAACGACACCGGCGCGTCGGCCTGGGTGAAGTCGCGGGTGTAGCCGCCCTCGGTGCCCGGCGCGATCTGGTTGCGCAGGCGGATGTTGGCGAAGGTGCCGCGGATCATCACCTCGTGGTTGCCACGGCGCGAGCCGTACGAGTTGAAGTCGCGCTTCTCCACGCCGTGCTCGGTGAGGTACTGCGCCGCCGGGGTGCCCGGCTTGATGTTGCCGGCCGGGGAGATGTGGTCGGTGGTGACCGAGTCGCCCAGCTTGGCGAGCACGCGGGCGCCGGCGATGTCGCTGACCGGGCTCGGGGTCGGCGCCATGCCCTCGAAGTACGGGGGCTTGCGGACGTAGGTGGACTCGGCGTCCCACTCGAAGGTGTTGCCGGTCGGGATCGGGAGCGACTGCCAGCGGTGGTCACCGGCGAAGACGTCCTGGTAGCCCTTGTCGAACATGGCCTCGTCGATGGAGCCGGCGACGGTGTCGGCGACCTCCTTCTCGGTGGGCCAGATGTCGGCGAGGAAGACGTCGTTGCCGTCCGCGTCCTGACCGAGCGCGTCCCGGGTGATGTCGACGTTCATGTTGCCGGCGAGGGCGTAGGCGACCACCAGCGGCGGGGAGGCCAGGTAGTTCATCTTGACGTCCGGGTTGATCCGGCCCTCGAAGTTGCGGTTGCCGGAGAGCACCGAGACGACCGCGAGGTCCGCCTCGTTGACGGCGGCCGAGACCTCCTCGGGCAGCGGGCCCGAGTTGCCGATGCAGGTGACGCAGCCGTAGCCGACCAGGTTGAAGCCCAGCTTCTCCATGTACGGGAGCAGGCCGGCCTTCTCGTAGTAGTCCATGACGACCTTGGACCCGGGGGCCAGGGTGGTCTTGACCCAGGGCTTGACGGTCAGGCCCTTCTCCACGGCCTTCTTCGCCAGCAGGGCGGCGCCCAGCATGACGGAGGGGTTGGAGGTGTTGGTGCAGGAGGTGATCGAGGCGATCACGACCGCGCCGTTGTCGATCTCGTAGGACGAGCCGTCAGGCGCGGTGACGGCGGTCGGCTTGGAGGCCTCGGCCGCGTAGGTCGGCAGCGCCTCGGCGAACTTCTGCGCGGCCTCGGCCAGGATCACCCGGTCCTGCGGACGCTTCGGGCCGGAGATCGACGGCACGACGGTGGAGACGTCCAGCTCCAGGTACTCGGAGAAGACCGGCTCGACCGACGGGTCGTGCCACAGGCCCTGCTCCTTGGCGTACGCCTCGACCAGGGCGAGCTGCTGCTCGCTGCGGCCGGTGAGCTTGAGGTAGTTGATGGTCTCGGCGTCGATCGGGAAGATCGCACAGGTCGAGCCGAACTCCGGCGACATGTTGCCGATGGTGGCGCGGTTCGCCAGCGGGATCGCGGTGACGCCCTCGCCGTAGAACTCGACGAACTTGCCGACCACACCGTGCTTGCGCAGCATCTCGGTGATGGTGAGCACCAGGTCGGTGGCGGTGGTGCCGGCCGGGAGCTGGCCGTTCAGCTTGAAGCCGACCACGCGCGGGATCAGCATGGAGACCGGCTGGCCGAGCATCGCGGCCTCGGCCTCGATGCCGCCGACGCCCCAGCCCAGCACGCCCAGGCCGTTGACCATGGTGGTGTGCGAGTCGGTGCCGACACAGGTGTCCGGGTAGGCCTGGCCGCCGCGGACCATGATCGTGCGGGCCAGGTGCTCGATGTTGACCTGGTGCACGATGCCGGTGCCGGGCGGGACGACCTTGAACTCGTCGAACGCGGTCTGGCCCCAGCGCAGGAACTGGTAGCGCTCCTTGTTGCGGCCGTACTCGATCTCGACGTTCTGGACGAAGGAGTCCGGGGTGCCGAACTTGTCGGCGATGACCGAGTGGTCGATGACCAGCTCGGCCGGCGCCAGCGGGTTGATCTTGGAGGGGTCGCCGCCCAGCTCCTTGACCGCCTCGCGCATGGTGGCCAGGTCGACGACGCAGGGCACACCGGTGAAGTCCTGCATGATCACGCGGGCCGGCGTGAACTGGATCTCCTCGCTCGGCTCGGCGGTCGGGTCCCACCCGCCGAGGGCGCGGATGTGGTCGGCGGTGATGTTCGCGCCGTCCTCGGTGCGGAGCAGGTTCTCCAGCAGGACCTTGAGGCTGTACGGCAGCCGCTCGGAACCCTCGACGGCGGAGAGCTTGAAGATCTCGTACGACTCGTCGCCCACCTGCAGCGAGCTGCGGGCGTCGAAGCTGTTCGCGGACACGACTGACTCCTTCTAGGTCCACCCAGTGGTAAGGTAAGCCTTACTTAGACTCCGCCTCGCCACGATGGAAGGCGTGCGCCTCTCGGCAAGTATCTTGATGTCAAGATAAATCATAGCGCGGAGTTATCTCGACGTCGAGATAAACCATAGTGCATGCCCGTTCACCGGACGACGCCAGGCGTGCCCGGGCATCCTCTCCAAACTTCACCTGCTGACCGCCAACCGCAACCGCAACCGCGGCCCCGACCGCGCTACGGTAGCCGCGTCCGCAGAACCCGCAGGCAGGGGGCCCGTCCGGTGATAGTCGTCGATGCGTCAGCGCTGGTCCTGGCACTGGCCGACGAAGGTGGGCGCGGCGCGGCGGCCCGGGCCGAACTGGCCGCCGACGGCGACTGGGCGGCGCCCGAGCACGTGGTGATCGAGGTGATGCAGTCCCTGCGCGGGCTGTACCTGGCCCGGCAGCTCACCGCCGAGCGGGTCGCCGAGCTGGCGGCGGAGCTGCCCGGGCTGGCCATCCGCAAGGTCGAGGTGGCCCCGCTGCTCGGGCGGATCTGGGAGCTCAAGGACAACCTGACGCCGGACGACGCCGCCTACGTGGCCGTCGCCGAGCAGCTGGGCGCGGCCCTGGTCACCGCGGACCTCCGGCTGATGCGGGCCAGCGGGCCGCGCTGCGAGATCCGGGGCATCCCGGCCGCCTAGCGCTCCGCCGGCAGGCTCGGGCCGACGCGCCCGGGTCCGGGCGGGGCGGGGCGGGGCGAGGTCCGGAGCGAGGTCCGGGGCGAGGTCCGGGGCGAGGTCCGGCGCAGGAGCAGGGGCAGGGGCGGCGCGGGCTCCCCGTCCGGGTGACCCGGCGGCACGGCGAGGTGCGGCGGCGCCGGTCGGGCGGCCACGGTGGGCGGTGTCCGACCCCGACCCCCGGAAGGCCCGGCCCCGATGCCCGTCCCGTTCTCCAGCCTGACCACCGCCCTGGTGCCACTGGCGCTCCTGCCCTCGGCCGCGGCGCCGACCGTGGTGGCCGCCGACTTCGACCCGGCCTCCGCCTTCGTGCCGCCGGCCGCGGTCAGCTACGCCCAGGACCTGGTGCCGTACGGCTCGCAGGTGCGGGTCACCGTGGTGCGCAGCGCCGGGCGAACCACGGTGGCCGTGGCCCTGGCCGGGGTGGCGCCCGAGCACCTCTTCCCCGCCCATGTGCACACCGGCCGCTGCGGAGCCGATCCCGCCGCCTCCGGCCCCCACTACCAGCACCTGGCCGATCCGGTGCAGCCCTCCACCGATCCCGCCTTCGCCAACGGGCGCAACGAGCTGCGGACCGAGGTGCGCACCGACTCCACCGGGGCCGGCCGGGCGCGGACCACGGTGGACTGGGAGTTCCGCCCGGGCTCGGCCCACTCGGTGGTGCTGCACGCCGGCGAGGCGGCGGCGGGCCGTGCGGCGGGCGACCGGGTGGCCTGCGTCAACGTCGACTTCTGAGGCGTCGCCCTTGAGGCAGGGGCTCGGCGGCCGGCGTCCGGTGGCCGGGCGCTGCTCAGCCGAGGGTCGCCACCAGGACGGCCTTGATGGTGTGCAGGCGGTTCTCGGCCTGGTCGAACACCAGCGAGTGGTGCGACTCGAAGAGCTCGTCGGTCACCTCCAGCTCGGTCATCCCGGTGGCCTCGTACAGCTGGCGGCCGACCTCGGTGCCCAGGTCGTGGAAGGCCGGCAGGCAGTGCAGGAAGCGCACCGCCGGGTTGCCGGTGGCGCGGACGGTGTCCATCGAGACCTGGTACGGCCGGAGCATCCCGACCCGCTCCGCCCAGACCTCCTTGGGCTCGCCCATCGACACCCAGACGTCGGTGTAGAGGAAGTCGGCGCCGGCCACCCCGGCCGCGACGTCCTCGGTGAGGGTGATCCGGGCACCGGTGCGGCCGGCCAGCTCCTCGGCGGCCTTGCGCACCTCCTCGGCCGGCCAGAGCTGCTGCGGGGCGACGATCCGGATGTCCATGCCCAGCAGCGCACCGGTCACCAGCAGCGAGTTGCCGGTGTTGAAGCGGGCGTCGCCGAGGTAGACCAGGGTGGTGTCCGCCAGCGGCTTGGTGGAGTGCTCCTGGATGGTGAGCACATCGGCCAGCATCTGGGTGGGGTGCCACTCGTCCGTGAGGCCGTTCCACACCGGCACGCCCGCGTGGGCGGCCAGCTCCTCGACGATCTCCTGACCGTAGCCCCGGTACTCGATGCCGTCGAACATCCGGCCCAGCACCCGGGCCGAGTCCTTGATCGACTCCTTGTGGCCGAGCTGCGATCCGGCCGGGTCGAGATAGGTGGTGGCGGCGCCCTGGTCGTGCGCGGCCACCTCGAAGGCGCAGCGGGTGCGGGTGGAGGTCTTCTCGAAGATCAACGCGATGTTCTTGCCGCGCAGCCGGGGCCGCTCGGTGCCCGCGTACTTGGCGGCCTTGAGCTGGGCCGCCAGGGCCACCAGGTGCCGGAACTCCTGGGGCGTGAGGTCTAGCTCCTTGAGCAAGTGCCGGTTCCGGAGGTTGAAGGCCATGCCGGGCTCCTGGGTCGTCTGGCGGATCGGGGCACGTGGACATCGGTCACGTGGTGCTCGGCGAACCGAGAGACGGGAAGTGTATACGACTCGCGGAATTTATATGCAGAGCAGGGGTGACGGCGGCCCCACGGCGCGCGGGACATCCCGGGAACACCGTGGGGCCGCGGGCCACCGGTGGGCCGCCGGTGGATTGCTACGGCTGCCGCCGGCGGTCCGCTACAGCCGCGGGTCCACCGGCTCCGACTCCAGCGCCAGCACCGCGAACACCGGCTCGTGCACCCGCCAGAGCGGCTCGCCGGCCGCCAGCCGGTCCAGTGCCTCCAGGCCCAGGGCGTACTCGCGCAGGGCGAGCGAGCGCTTGTGCCCCAGGAAGCGCTGGCGCAGCTGGTCCAGGTACCGGGTGTAGTCCGGTCCGTAGATGATCCGCAGGTACTCGCGGCCGCGGACCTTCACGCCCGGCTGCACCAGCCGGCCGTCCGCCCCGCCCCGGACCAGCGAGGCCAGTGGCTTGACCACCATGCCCTCGCCGCCCGCCGCGGTGAGCTTCTCCCACCAGGCGACGCCCGCGGCGACCGAGGCCTCGTCCGAGGTGTCGACCACCAGGCGGCCGGTGCGCTGGAGGATCGGCGCGGCCGGCTCGTCGGCCTCGACCAGCCGGTCGATCCAGCCGAGGTGCTGGTCGTGCGGGCGCACCGCGAGGTTGGCGCCCTCGGCGGCCAGCACCTGGAAGGGCGCCAGCCGGATGCCGGACAGGCCCTCGGTCGGCCAGCAGTAGCGGCGGTAGGAGGCGGTGAAGGCCTCCGCGTCCGCCGCCCGCCGGCGCTGCCGGGCGGTCAGCTCCGCCACGTCCAGGCCGCGGCCCGCGGCCTGGGTCAGCGCGGCCAGCACCCGCGGCAGCGCGGCGCCGGCCGCGGCGCCCACCGCCGCGTACTGACGGCGCAGCAGCTCGGCGGCCTTCAGCGACCAGGGCATCAGCTCGGCGTCCAGCAGCAGCCAGCCGGTGCCGAGCTCCTCGAACAGTCCGGCCCGCTCGGCGGCGGCCCGGACCCGGTCGAGGACGGCTCCGGTCAGCTCCTCGTCCCCGAGGAACGCCCGGCCGGTCCTGGTCCAGATCGCCCCCGGGCCGGTCAGGCCGAACCGCTTCTCCAGCGCGGCCTCGTCCCGGGCGACCAGCACCACGGCGCGCGAGCCCATGTGCTTCTCCTCGCACACGACCTGCTGGACACCGTCGTGCGCGTAGCCGGCGAAGGCCTCCTCGGGGTGCTCCAGGTAGCCCTCCCGGCGCGAGGTCGCGCAGGGTGCCACGGTCGGCGGGAGGTAGCTGAGCAGCCGCGGGTCGAGCGCGAACCGGCTCATCACCTCCAGTGCCGCCGCCGCGTTCTCCTCCCGGATCGAGACCCGCCCGTGGTGGCCGGTCTCGACGATCCGACGGCCCGCCACATCGCCGAGGTCGAGCGGACGGCCCTCCCGGGCGCCCGGCGCGTCGGTGTGCATCGGGCGGACCGGGGCGTACCACTCCTGTTCGGCGGGCACGCTCACCAGCTCCCGCTCGGGGTAGCGCAGCGCGGTGAGGCTGCCGCCGAAGACGCAGCCGGTGTCCAGGCAGATGGTGTTGTTGACGAAGCTCGCGGTCGGCACGGGCGTGTGGCCGTATACCACCAGCGCCTTGCCCCGGTACTCCTCGGCCCAGGGGTAGCGGACCGGCAGGCCGTACTCGTCGGTCTCCCCGGTGGTGTCGCCGTACAGCGCGTGCGAGCGCACCCGGCCGGAGGCCCGGCCGTGGTACTTCTCCGGCAGACCGGCGTGGCAGACCACCAGGTCGCCGCCGTCCAGCAGGTAGTGGCTGACCAGGTCGCGCATGAAGGCGCGGACCTGGGCGCGGAACTCCTCCGGCTCGGCGGCCAGCTGGTCCAGCGACTCCTGCAGGCCGTGCGAGACGGTGACCTTGCGGCCGGCCATGTGCCGGCCGAGCTTGTTCTCGTGGTTGCCGGGCACGCAGATCGCGTGGCCGGCCCCGACCATGCCCATCACCAGCCGGAGCACGCCCGGGGTGTCCGGGCCGCGGTCGACCAGGTCACCGACGAAGACCGCGGTACGGCCCTCGGGATGCACGGCGTCGACCGGGCGGCCCCGGTCGTCCCGGGCGAGGGTGTAGCCGAGGCGGGTGAGGAGGGTCTCCAGCTCGGAGCGGCAGCCGTGGATGTCACCGACGATGTCGAACGGGCCGGTGAGGTGGCGGAGGTCGTTGAAGCGCTTCTCGGGCACGATCTCGGCGGCCTGCACCTCGGCCTCGCCGCGCAGGATGTGCACCTTGCGGAAGCCCTCGCGCTCCAGGCCCCGCAGCGAGCGGCGCAGCTCGCGCTGCTGGCGCGGGATCACGTGCGGCGGCAGCTGGCGGTCCGGCCGGTGCCGGTTGCGCTCGGCGCAGACGGCCGGCGGGACGTCCAGCACGATGGCGATCGGCAGCACGTCGTGCTCGCGGGCGAGCGCGACGAGCTGGCGGCGGGCCTCCTGCTGGACGTTGGTCGCGTCGACCACGGTGAGCCGGCCGGCGGCCAGGCGCTTGCCGACGATGTAGTGGAGCACCTCGAAGGCCTGGGTGGAGGCCGACTGGTCGTTCTCGTCGTCGGCCACCAGGCCGCGGCAGAAGTCGGAGGAGACCACCTGGGTGGGCAGGAAGTGCTTGCGGGCGAAGCTGGACTTGCCCGCGCCGGTGGTGCCGATCAGCACCACCAGGGAGACGTCGGTGACGGGCAGCCGACGGGCCGCCGGAGCGGCCTCGGCGGTCGCGGCGGCCTCGGGCTGGGCGGCGGCCTCGGGCTGCGCGGCCTCGGCGGGCTGTGCGTCGGTGGTCATCGGGTCGCGCTCCCTTCCTGAACGGTGGTGTCTGCGGAGTCGGTGGTGCCGGTGGTGTCTGCGGTGGTGTCTGCGGCGGTGTCGGTGGCGGTGGGGCCGCCGATCCGGAACAGGGCGAGCTGGGTCGGCGAGCCGACCTCCTCGTCCGCCGGACCGACCGGGCGGAGGCTGTACGTGTACCCGTACTTCCGGGCCACCTCACCGGCCCACCCGGCGAACTCGGCGCGGGTCCACTCGAAACGGTGGTCCGAGTGCCGGACGTGGCCGGCCGGGAGGCTCTCCCAGCGGACGTTGTACTCGACATTGGGTGTGGTGACGACGACGGCGGCCGGACGGGCCGCGCCGAACACCGCGTACTCCAGGGCGGGCAGCCGGGGCAGGTCGAGGTGCTCGATGACCTCGGAGAGCACGGCCGCGTCATAGCCCTTGAGCCGGGCGTCGGTGTAGGTCAGGGCGCCCTGGACCAGCTTGACCCGCGCCGACTGACGCTCGGTCATCCGGTCCAGGCGCAGCTTACGGGCGGCGGCGGCCAGCGCCCGGGAGGACACGTCCACCCCGAGCACCTCGGTGAAGCGCACGTCCTTGAGCAGCGCGCCGACCAGCTCACCCTGTCCGCAGCCCAGGTCGAGCACGCGCGCGGCGCCGGTCTCGCGCAGCGCGTCGACGATCGCCTCGCGGCGCTGGACGGCGAGCGGGACGCTCTTGCGGGCGGCCTCCTCGTGCGGCTCGGTGCCCTCCTCCTCGGGGGAGTCGTCGACGGCGTTGTCCACCTCCTCGGCCTCCTGGTCGTCGGCCTCGGCCAACCGGGCCAGCGCCAGCCGCTCCAGCGCAAGGCGGGTCAGCGACCAGCGACGGGCCAGGTACCGACGGGTGATCAGCCCCAGTTCGGGGTGGTCGCCCAGCCAGCCCTCGCCGGCCGCGAGCAGCTTGTCGACCTCGTCCGGGGCCACCCAGTAGTGCTTGGCACCGTCCAGCACCGGCAGCAGGACGTACAGCTGCTGGAGGGCGTCGGACAGCCGCAGGGTGCCGGTGAGTTCGACCCGGACGTAGCGGGAGGCGCCCCACTCGGGGAACGTCGCGTCCAACGGGATCTCGGTGGCGTCCACCTGCCAGCCGAGCGGCTCGAACAGCTTGGTCACCATGGCCGCGCCGCCACCGGCCTCGCCGGCCCCGTTGGCGGGCACCGCGGGCAGCTCGATCCGCAGCGCCAGCGGCAGCTCGGCCAACCCGGGCCGCAGCTCGCAGACACCCTTCATCGCGGACCGGAAGACCGTCCGCAGCGCCACCGCGAGGAGCGAGGACGCGGCGTAGGGCCGGTCGTTGACGTACTGGGCGAGCGCGAAGTCGGGCGAGCCGCCTCGGCCCTTGCCCCGGCTCTGGCGGACCAGCGCGATGGGGTCGATGTCGAGCAGCAGCACCGCGGTGCAGAGCGCCTCGGTGGCTTCCGGGTAGAGGACATGGGCCACACCGTGGGAGGTCGAGAACCGCTGCACCTTGTCGGGGTGCTTGTGGAGCAGAAATCCCAGGTCGGTGGCGGGCCGCTCGGCCGTGCCTGTGGTGGAGATCGAGATGAACACCTGTCCGAGTATCGTCCACCGCCGACCCGGCGGTCACCGGGTTTTGCCTGGCCGGGGCCGTCCGCGCCCCGGCGCGCCGTCCGGACGGTGGGCGTGTTCGGCAAGCCGGACGGGGATTGGCTAACGTGCACATGTGACTGCTGATACCTCCTCCCTCGCACGCGGTGCCGTCGCCGCCGGTCTGGCCACCATCACCGCAGACGGCACCATCCTCGACACCTGGTACCCCGCGCCGGAGCTGGCCGATGCGCCCGGCCCGGCCGGCACCGTCCGGCTGACCGCCGAGCAGGCCGAGGCCGCGCTGGGCCTCGGCGCCTCCGAGGCGCTGCGCGCCGACGCGCGCCGGGGCGTCGAGGTCGTCGCGGTGCGCACCACGATCTCCTCGCTGGACGAGAAGCCGCTCGACGCGCACGACGCCTACCTCCGCCTGCACCTGCTCAGCCACCGCCTGGTGAAGCCGCACGGCCAGAACCTGGACGGCATCTTCGGGCTGCTGGCCAACGTCGCCTGGACCAGCATCGGCCCGGTGCCGGTGGACCTGGTCGAGCAGGCCCGGCTCGCCGTCCGCGCGCAGGGCGGCCAGCTCGCCGTGTACGGCATCGACAAGTTCCCTCGGCTGACGGACTACGTCGCGCCGAGCGGCGTGCGGATCGCCCACGCGGACCGGGTGCGCCTGGGCGCCCACCTGGCCGAGGGCACCACCGTGATGCACGAGGGCTTCGTCAACTTCAACGCCGGCACCCTCGGCACCTCGATGGTGGAGGGCCGGATCAGCGCGGGTGTCGTGGTCGGCGACCACAGCGACATCGGCGGCGGCGCCTCGATCATGGGCACCCTCTCCGGCGGCGGCAAGCAGGTCGTCTCGGTGGGCGAGCGCTGCCTGCTCGGGGCCAACGCCGGGATCGGGATCTCGCTCGGCAGCGACTGCGTGGTCGAGGCCGGTCTGTACGTCACCGCCGGGACCCGGGTCACCACCCCCGACGGCACGATCGCCAAGGCGGTCGAGCTGTCCGGCCAGGACAACCTGCTGTTCCGCCGCAACTCGCAGAGCGGCGCGGTCGAGGTCATCGCCCGGTCCGGCTCCTGGGGCGGGCTCAACGCGGAGCTGCACGCGCACAACTGATCTCCTCTCTCCTCGCCGGGCCCCCGGCGCCGCCGTCCTCGCGACGGCGGCGCCGGGGGCCCGTTGCCGTCCGGCCCGGCGGCCTCCCGCCGGCCCCCTGACGCCGGCGGCCTAGCCGAGCGGGGCGGCGGGCCGCAACCCCGGCTCACCCCTGGGGCTGACCCACCGGGCGGCATTGGACCTCAACGAGTGGTCTGCGGTGACCGGCCGAGCCCGGGACTCGTTGGACCGGCGGCCGACATCCGTCGCATCACACCGCACTACCGAGCTGGAGGGGCCCCCTCATGTCCGAGCCCTGGTCCGAGGCGCCCGCCGCGCCGCAGCCGCCTTCCGCCCCCGCCGTACCCGCAGCGCCGAAGAGCCTGCTGGAGCAGATGCAGGAGCTGCTCGCATCCATCAGCACCGATCTGGCCGGGCTCGACGCCGACCTGCAGTCCTCCGGGGCGCGGGCGGCCAGCGAGGCCCGGGCCATCGAGGGTTCGGCCGAGGCCGGCTCCGGCCGGTAGTCCCTGCCCCCGGGAGGCCCCAGCGGGACGACCAGTATCGGCGCCGTCCGCTGCGCCCGCCGGTCGGCGGTACGGCCGGGCGTCGAGCCACCGCCCGGCCGAACGGCCCCGGCCTCCCCCGATGCCTCGGCCGGGTCGAGGTCGTCCTCGTCCGGTACGGCGTCGACGCTCTCCGGGATCTCGGCGGCCTCCGGCACCGGCGTGCCGGCCTCCCGCCGGACCGTCCGCAACAGCTCGACCACCAAGTCCTTGCACTCGGCCCCGGCGTCCACCCCGTCGATGCACCGCCAGTAGACGCTCTCGGCCTCGGCCCCGCAGGCGAGCACCACCAAGGTCTCGGCCACCTCGTGGAGCAGCGTGCCGAGCCCCAGCAGCACGGGCTCCAGCTCACCGAGCTCGCTCAGCCGCCCGGCCCGGCCGCCGCCGGACCAGCCCGCGGACCAGCCCGCCGACCAGTCATCGGCCGCCTCGCGGGCGTCACCGGCACAGGCCTCGCCGTCGTCGCCCGCGCAGCCATCGCCCGCACAGGCACCGTCGGCGCAGGCCGGGTCGCCGGCCCACCGCGGATCGGTCTCCGGCGGTGGTTCCAGGCAGGCGGCGGCATGGCCGCCCGCATCGCACAGCAGCTGCCCCAGCGCGGCCCGCTCACCGCCCTCGCCCTCGGCGATCCGCGCCCCGACGGCCTCGGTCAGCAGGCCGGCCTGCCACGCCTCCAGCAGCGCGTCCGGCACCGTCCTCGCCTCGGCCAGGGCGTGCCGGGCGGTCTTGATCAGTCGCAGCGCGTCCATCCCCGCCGCTCCCTTCCCTCGCGTCGACCGCCACCGTCGCAGCGGCGGATCACGACGCAAGCCTGCGGTCCGGACGGGCCACCCGGCAGCCCCCACCCGATTCCTGTGGACAAACCCGGCCTGTGGACAACTCAGGTCACCCACAGGGGTGAAGGGCCGCAGATCCCTCAGGCCCCGCCCGACTCACCCGGCTCACCCGTCCCGTCCGGCCCGCCCGCCCCGCCCGGCACCGGGAACCGCAGCTCGTTGCGCTCGATCTTCGCCGCCAGCGCGTCCAGCGGGTCCACCCCCACCGCCGAGCAGAACTGGAGCAGATACGCCAGCACGTCCGCCACCTCGTCCCGGACCCGGTGGGCGGCCGCCGGATCGGCCATCACGGCCCCGGCCTGCTCCGGGGTCAGCCACTGGAAGATCTCCAGCAGCTCACCCGCCTCCACGCTCAGCGCGGCGGCGAGGTTCTTCGGCGTGTGGAAGGGCTGCCAGCTGCGGGCCGCCGCGAACGCCACCAGCCGCTGCTGGAGGTCGGTCAGGGAGAGCGGGGCGTCGGCCGGCCCGGGCGTCTGTCGATCGGTCACCCGGCCAGGTCTACCGCATCCGACCGCCGCCCCGCCCGGAGGCCCCGTGACCCCGGGCCTCAGTCGCAGGCCCCCCACGCCGCACCCACCGGTCACAGCTGCCGGTCACGGCTGCCGCAGGTCCGCGGCCCCCTGCGGCGGCACCCGCGCCTCCTCCGGCCGCAGCAGCACGCTGTGCCCGGTCGCCGGATCCCGCCGGCACTCCACCAGCTCGACCCCGCCCACCTCCCGGGCCGCGGTCGGCTCCTGCAGCGCCCCCAGCAGACGGACGTCCTCCTTCGCGCACACCTCGGAGGCCAGGCGCAGCAGCGAGGCCGTCTGCTCGACCGCGAGCCCGGCGCCCAGGTCCTCCGCCAGCACGGTGAGCTGACGGTGCGCCGAGGGCACTTCCTCCGCCGGGTCGACGTCCAGCACCCCCGCCCCGGTGAGCAGCACCGCGGCGAACGCGAGCAGTCGCAGCATGCCGTCCGAGGCCTGGTCGGCGCCGGTCCGTCCGAGCACGCCCTCGTCGAAGACGGCGAGCAGCCGCTCGGTCGCCGCGCTCCCGCGGAAGGCCACGTCCAGGCCGAGCAGCGGGTGCGGGGCGGCCGCCTGGACGGCCTTGAGCAGCCGCCCGTACCGCCGGGTGCAGTCCTGCTTGAGCCGGGCCAGCACGGCGGAGATGTTGGCGGCCGTGCCCAGCAGCCGGGCCTGCGGATCGGGCCTGGCCCAGCCGCGCATCGCGGCCGGCACGGGGTGCAGCGGGAAGACCTCGCGCAGGGCGGTCAGCAGTTGCTCCGACGCGGTCACCACCTTCTGCTCGCCGGGCGAGGAGCCGGCCACCCGGAGCGGGATCTGAGCCGTGATCAGGCTGCTGCTCGGGAACGGCGCCCTGATGTCCCCCTGACGGGTGTCGTTGTGCCAGGTGACGTTGATCCGGCCGTGCGGGACATCCTGCTCGCCGGTCTCCACCAGCGTCTCGCCGCCCAGGGTCAGCCACTCCCGGGCGATCCTGACCTGGCCGTCGGTGCGGACCACGACCTCCAGCCGGATCGGCCCGGCGTGGGAGCGGACCGTGCAGCCGAGGATGATCGCGTTCCGCCCGTGCGGGACGCAGCCGAGCAGCCCGCCGCGGACGGGCACCGCCAGCGGGCCGCTCGTGGCGCCGTTGCCGTCCAGCGAGGGGCGGATCTCCTCGCCCTGCGCGAGCCGGGAGAGCACCGCGAGGGCGTCCAGCGCGTTGGACTTCCCCACCCCGGACGGCCCGTGCAGCACGGTGAACGGAGAGAGCGCGAGCGTGGCCCGTCGGTAGGACTTGAAGGACGTGAGCCGGAGCTCCTCGACGGTCGGACGGAGCGTGGGACGGGGTGCACACTGGACGGCTTCGCTGGTCACCCCGAGGACCCTAGCCCCCGCCTGATCAGCAGAAACGTGACTCCGGCGGCCATTCACCCCAATGAGTCAGCCGGGCCCCGAAGCCGTGCCGCGGATCGCTCGACACCGCACCCGACCCGCGGGGCGATTCAGCGATAGGTCGACACCAGCACCGAGCCGGTCACCTCGACCGGCTCGGGCAGCCCGGCGAGCGAATCGGCCAGCCGCTCCCGGTCGGTGTGCCAGGCGCTCGGCCCCATCGCGACCACCGCCGCCGCGTCCGCGTGCGAGAGCCGCAGCCGGAACTCGACCTCCGAGCGCTCGGCCCGGTCGAACCACGGCCCGAGCTTCTCGTCGATCCGGCGCTCCTTGTCCTCGTCCACCGAGAGCAGGCCGAGCGCGGCCACCAGCTCACGCAGGTGCCGGGAGGTCGGCGAGACCACCAGCAGCCGCCCGCCCGGGCGCAGCACCCGGCGCAGCTCGGGTCCGTTGCGCGGGGCGAAGACGTTCAGCACCAGGTCCGCGCAGCCGTCCAGCAGCGGCAGCGGCCGCCAGGCGTCGCAGACCACCGCGCCGATCCGCGGGTGCGCCTTGGCGGCGCGGCGCAGCGCGTACTTGGAGATGTCCAGCGCGGCACCCGCCCACCGCTCACCGCCGAGCGGGCCGCCCGGGCCGCCCGGGTCGAGTCGGTCGAGCGCTTCGAGCCGGTCGAGCACGTGCGCCAGGTAGTAGCCGGTGCCGGCGCCCAGGTCGGCCACCAGGCCGGGGCCGGTGCCCCGGGCGGCGTCGGCGAGCGCGTCCGCCACCGGCCGGTAGTGCCCGGCCGCGAGGAAGTCCGCGCGGGCGGCGACCATCTCCGCGGTGTCACCGGTGCCGGTGTGCGCATCGCCCGGCAGCAGGCTGACATAGCCCTGCCGGGCCTGGTCGAAGCTGTGGCCGGCCGCGCAGCGCAAGGTCCGGCCGTGCAGCACGAGGTGGTGCGCGCAGTGCGGGCAGGCCAGAGAGTGCTCGATGTCCTGCAGCAAGGTGGATCGTTCCTCGTGGTCCGGGGCGGGGCCGCCCCAGCCTAGTCGTCCTCCTCGTCCTCCCCGCCGACCTCCTCGCCCTCGGCCTCGTCCACCACCCAGGCCGACAGCCGCTCGGACACACCGGTGACGCCGAGCTTGCCCTCCCGGATGGCCCTGGCCAGGCTGCGCACCTCACGCGCGGTGGTCGCCACGCTGCAGCCGCTGGCCACCAGGTAGGAGTACGCGACGGCGGTGGCGAACAGCTCGTTGCTGCGCTCCAGCGCGGGCACCCGGATGAGCTGGTGCATCAGCGCCGCGGCGCGGTCCTGCGGCTCGGGGTAGACCGCGATGTCGAAGATCTCGGCCTGGTGGCGGGCGACCGCGGCCAGCAGTGATCCGTAGTCGATGACCTGCGGATCGCCGGGGGTGTACTGCTCAGCGGTCATGAGCAGCCACGAGAGGTCCACCTCGAGGTTCAACGGCGCCCGCCCTGGGTCTCGCCGGCCCCGTGCTCGCCGAACTCGGCCAGGAAGGCCGTCTCGTACTCCTTCATGAACTGCGCGGCGGTGTCCACGAAGAGCCGCCCGGCCTCGCCCATGTCCTGCTGGACGAGCTTCTCGATGTACTGATTCATGCTGATCCCCTGCTGCTCCGCCCGCTCCCGGGCCATCTCGGCGGTGGTCGCGTCCACCCTGACGTTCAGCTGCTTCTTGGCCATAGTTCAAGCTAGCGCCGAGGTGCTAGCACAGCAAGGGCGCATTCCGGCCGCCGCACTCCCCCTTCGTCCGAGGCCACTCGAGCCCCGCGAAACCCCCCGTCCGCGCTGGTCCTCCGCCGCACCGGGCTCCGGCCGGCGCGGCGGGCCCGCTAAGCATCGCTAGGTATCTGCCCCCGCCACCCGTCCGAAAACTAACGGCGCGCCAGCAGCCGCCGAGGCGCGAAAAGCCGGACGGCGGGTGCCGGAGTCGCCTCCCGCACCCGCCGCCGTCATCGGCCGGGGACTAGCCCTGGACCGGCTCCAGGATGGCCACGCACTCGAAGTGGTGGGTCATCGGGAACAGGTCGAACGCCCGCAGCGAGACCGGCCGGTAGCCGCCCTCGCGGAAGTAGGCCAGGTCACGGGCGAGCGCCGCCGGGTCGCAGGCCACGTACGCGATCCGGCGGGCCGCCAGGCCGGCCAGGTGGGCGACGGTCTCGCGACCGGCCCCCGCGCGCGGCGGGTCGAGGACGATCAGGTCGGTCTCGGTGATGCCGGTGCGCGGCAGCAGCGTCTCCACCTTGTCGCACTCGACCTGGACGTTCTCCAGCGCGGCCAGGTTGTGCCGGGCGTCCAGGACGGCCTGCTTGCTGGACTCGATGCCGAGCACCGCGCCCTCGTCGCCGACCCGCTCGGCCAGCGCGCCCGCGAACAGCCCGACCCCGCAGTAGAGGTCCAGCGCGCTCTCGCCCCACTGCGGGTCGAGACCGTCCAGCACCGCGCCGACCAGGGTGTCCGGCGCCTGCGGGTGGATCTGCCAGAAGCCGCCGTTGGAGACCCGCCAGGTGCGGTCGGCGGCCACCTCGCGGACGAAGGTGCGGCCGTGCACCCGGTGGAAGTTGTCGTGCTCGTCGATCCGGGAGATGGAGACCGGCCGGTCCAGCTCGACCAGCGGCAGCTGCGCCCCCGGCGCCGGGACCAGGATCACCTGGCGGTCCGAGGACCCGGTCGCGGCCACCACGTCCACCGAGGCCACCCCCGGCCAGCTGCGCGACTCGATGCCGAGCTCGGTGACGCCCTCGGCGGCGATCAGGCAGCGGTCGACCGGCTGGATGTCGTGCGAGCGGTGCTTGCGCAGACCGACCGCGCCGGTGGCCGGGTCGACCGCGTACTGGACCCGGGTGCGCCAGGCCGGCACCGCGCCGGGCGGGAGCTTGCCGCCGACCGGCTCGACGCTGCCGTCCCAGCCGGCCTCCGCCGGGGTCAGCCCGGCCAGCTTGGCGAGCTGCTCGGTGAGCACCTGACCCTTGAGCTTGCGCTGGCCGCCCGGGGTGACGTGCTGCCAGTCGCAGCCCCCGCACTTCCCGGGCCCAGCGAACGGGCACGGCGGGGCGATCCGCTCCTTGGCGGGCTCCAGGATCTCCACCGCGTCGGCGCGCAGGAAGCGCGACTTGGTGGTGCCGTCGGTGATCTCGGCGATCACCCGCTCGCCGGGCAGCGCGTGCCGGACGAACAGCACCCGGCCGTCGTGCCGGGCGACGCAGTGCCCGCCACCGTGGGCCACCGCGCCGACCTCGACCTCGTAGCGCTCGCCGACCAGCGGGTCACCGGACGGCGTCCGGACGACCGGCTCGGCCGAGCGCGGCGCCCGGGGCGGACGGGCCGGCTGCTTGCGCGGCTGACGCTGGGCCGGGCGCTCCCCGCCCCTGCCACCGGCAGCACCGGCGCCGGCCGGCGCGCCCTTGCCCGACGCGCCGGCGCCCTTGCCCGACGCGCCGGCGCCCTTGCCCGAGGCAGCGCCCTTCCCGGCGCCGGCACCGGCGCCCTTGCCCGCCTCGCCCTTCGCCTTGGAGGCGGACTTCGGGCCGCCCTTGATCGCGGCCTTGGGCACGACGTTGGGACGGGACTCGGACGGGTCCGTCTCCCCGGGCGCCAGCGGCGCGGTCTGGGCCGTGAAGCCGTCGCGGTCGGTGGCGGCGGGCCGGGCGGGCCGGCTGCCCCAACGCGGGTGGGCCACCTGCCCCGGCTTGGCGCCGGACTTGGCGCCGGGCCGGCTCGGCCGACCGGAGGAGCGGGGCGGGGTGTTGCGGGTCACTGGCATGCGTCCTTACGCGAGCGGAGCGGAGTCGTTGCGCGGGCCGGAACCCGGGCGCTGCTGGTCTTCGGAGCTCTGCGCGGGCCGGTGCCGGGGCTCGCCGCGGCGGACGGCTCCCGGAGCGGACCATGCCTTCTGCGGCTTGCGCCGCTCGGAGGACTCCAACTGCCAGGGTACGGAAGTCACCATCACCCCGGGCTTGAACAGCAGCCGGCCCTTGAGCCGCAGCGCGCTCTGGTTGTGCAGCAGGTGCTCGTACCAGTGGCCCACCACGTACTCCGGGATGTACACCGAGACCACGTCGCGCGGGCTGGCGCGGCGCAGGTTCTTGACGTACTCCAGCACCGGCCCGGTGATCTCGCGGTACGGCGAGTCGAGCACCTTGAGCGGCACCTCGATGCCGCGCTCGTCCCACTCGCCGCGCAGCGCCGCCGTGTCGACCGGGTCGACGTTGACGGTGACGGCCTCCAGCGTGTGGGCCCGGGCGAGCCGGGCGTAGGCGAGGGCGCGCAGGGCCGGCTTGTGCAGCTTGGAGACCAGCACGATGGCGTGCACCCGGGTGGGCAGCACCACGTCGTCCGGCTCCTCCGCGGCGACCAGCTCGGCCGAGACCCGCTCGTAGTGGCGACGGATCGCCTTCATCATCACGAACAGCACCACCATGGTGGCGATCGCGATCCAGGCGTGGCTGATCTTGGTGGCGAGCACCACGATCAGCACCGCCATGGTCATCACCAGGCCGAAGGTGTTGATCGCCCGGCTGCGCTGCATGTGGGCGCGCTTCTTCGGGTCGGTCTCGGTCCGCAGCAGCCTGGTCCAGTGCCGGATCATGCCGGACTGGCTCATGTTGAAGGACACGAAGACACCGACGATGTACAGCTGGATCAGCCGGGTCGGGTCCGCGTTGAACGCCACGATGAAGAGGATCGCCGCGCCCGCCAGCAGGATGATGCCGTTGGAGAAGGCCAACCGGTCACCGCGGGTGTGCAGCTGGCGCGGCAGGTAGCGGTCCTGGGCGAGGATCGAGCCGAGCACCGGGAAGCCGTTGAAGGCGGTGTTGGCGGCCAGCACCAGGATCAGCCCGGTGACGGCGGCGACGAAGTAGAAGCCCGGGGTGAAGTTGGAGAAGACCGACTCGGAGATCTGCGCCAGGGCGGTCTTCTGGTGGTAGTCGCCGGGGGCGCCGATCAGCTGCTCGGCGGGCTGCTCGGCCATCTGCACGCCGGTCAGCCGGGCCAGCCAGATGATGCCCATGAACATCACCACGGCGATGGAGGCCATCAGCAGCAGGGTGGTCGCGGCGTTCTTGCTCTTGGGCTTGCGGAAGGCCGGCACGCCGTTGGAGATCGCCTCGACACCGGTCAGCGCGGCACAGCCCGAGGAGAACGCCTTGAGCAGCAGGAAGACCATCGCGAAGCCGGCCAGCGACTCGTTGCCCGGGGTGGGCTCCAGGTGGAAGCCGGCACTCTCGGCGTGCATGTTCTGGCCGAGGCCGAAGTGGCGGAACGCGCCGTAGACCACCATGCCGATCACGCCGACCATGAAGGCGTAGGTGGGCACGGCGAAGGCGCTGCCGGACTCCCGGACGCCCCGCAGGTTCATGCCCATCAGCACGATCACCACGATCACCGAGAGGCTCAGCTCGTGGCCGCGCAGCGAAGGCACCGCGGAGACCACGTTGGCCACACCGGAGGTGGTGGAGACCGCCACCGTGAGGATGTAGTCGACCAGCAGGGCACTGGCCACCACCAACCCGGAGTTCGGGCCGTGATTGACGGTGGCGACCTCGTAGTCGCCGCCACCGCTGGGGTAGGCATGCACGTTCTGCCGGTACGAGGCGACCACCGCGAGCATCACGATCGCGACGACGACGCCGATCTGCCAGGAGAAATGGATGGCCGAGGCCCCGGCGAGGGACAGGGTCAGCAGGATCTCCTCGGGGGCATAGGCGACCGAGGAGAGGGCGTCCGACGCGAACACGGGCAGCGCGATGCGCTTGGACAGCAGGGTCTCCCCCAGCTTGTCACTGCGCAGCGCGCGTCCGATCAGGATGCGTTTCGGTAGGTCAGCAGGCATAGGCACATCAAGGAATCGTAGGGGCTCTTGACTTCGGCTCCGACGACCGGTGCCCCCCTTGGTCGAGCCTGCGTTCGGCCGACCGGCTAGCGTGTCGGATGATGAGGTTGCGGGCAGCACTCCAGTTGCCCCGGCAGTGGCCCGGTACGTGCAAGATCAAGGCGCGGCCGACAGATCGCCCCCGAAAGCAGGGCGTGGAAGGATGATGAGCGGTGTTTGCGCAGGTCAAGAACCCAACGGACAGGGTGAGGTAGCGTCCCGTGCACATCGTCATCATGGGTTGCGGCCGCGTGGGCTCGGCCCTCGCCAGAGCCCTTGAGAAACAGGGTCACTCGGTCGCCGTGGTCGACCAGGACCCGACCGCCTTCCGCCGGCTCGGCTCCGGGTTCAACGGCCGCCGGGTGACCGGCGTCGGATTCGACCAGGACACCCTGCGCGAGGCCGGCATCGAGGAGGCGGGCGCCTTCGCCGCCGTCTCCAGCGGTGACAACTCCAACATCATCGCCGCCCGGGTGGCCCGGGAGAACTTCGGCGTCGAGCACGTCGCCGCCCGGATCTACGACCCGCGCCGGGCCGAGGTCTACCAGCGCCTGGGCATCCCGACCGTCGCCACCGTGCGCTGGACGGCCGACCAGATGCTGCGCCGGCTGCTGCCGAGCGGCGCCGAGCCGCTCTGGCAGGACCCGAGCGGCAGCGTCCAGATGGCCGAGGTGGCCTACTCCGCGGCCTGGGTCGGGCAGAAGCTGAGCGAGCTGGAGGAGGCCGCCGGCGTCCGGGTGGCGTTCGTCACCCGGCTCGGCGAGGGCACGCTGCCCACGCCGACCACGGTGGTCCAGGAGGGCGACCTCATCCACGTCATGCTGCGCCGCTCGGAGCTGGCGTCGGTCGAGGCCGCGTTCGCGCAGGGCCCCGAGGAGGAGGGTCACTGATGCGAGTCGCCATTGCCGGAGCCGGCGCCGTCGGCCGCTCGATCGCGGGCGAGCTGCTGGAGAACGGCCACGAGATCCTGCTGATCGACAAGAACCCGAACTCCATCTCGGTGGAGCGGGTGCCGATGGCCGAGTGGCTGCTGGCGGACGCCTGCGAGATCACCTCGCTCGACGAGGCCGCCCTGCAGCGCTGCCACGTGGTGATCGCCGCCACCGGCGACGACAAGGTCAACCTGGTCGTCTCGCTGCTGGCCAAGACCGAGTACGGCGTGCCGCGGGTGGTCGCCCGGGTGAACAACCCGAAGAACGAGTGGCTGTTCAACGAGTCCTGGGGCGTGGACGTCGCGGTCTCCACCCCGCGCCTGATGTCGGCGCTGGTCGAGGAGGCCGTGAGCGTCGGCGACCTGGTCCGGCTGATGCGCTTCAGCCAGGGCAACGCCAACCTGGTGGAGCTGACCCTGGCGGGCGACGCCGAGCTGGTCGGCACCCGGGTCGGGGACGTCGAGTGGCCGGTGGACACCGCGCTGGTGAGCATCATCCGCGAGGGCCGGGTGCTGGTGCCCGGCAAGGACGACACCCTGGAGGGCGGCGACGAGCTGCTCTTCGTGGCCGCCCAGGAGCGCGAGGAGGAGCTGGAGAACCTACTGTCCGCCGAGGCCGGCGCGCAGTAGTCCCGGCGTGCGTACGCCGAGGGGCGGTACCCGGTCGGGTACCGCCCCTCGGCCGTGCGGTCGGCTCCGGCCGGACGGTCAGTCCTCGACCTCGGCCTTGATCGGCGCCGGGGCCTTCAGCAGGATCCGCCAGGTGACGTACATGGCCAGCACCAGCGCGGGGATGCCCAGTGCGGTCTTGAGCCAGCCGAGCAGGCTGGTGTTGTGGGTGAAGTACAGCGGGAAGAGGATCACCGGCTTGATGCCCATGATCGCCACCCAGGCCCAGGTCGCCTTGGTGTACGCGGCCAGCCGGCCGGGGTTCTGGGTCCGCCAGGTGAACATCTCGCCGGTGACCGGGCCGAGCATCAGGCCGACCAGCGGCCAGCGGACCAGTGCCGAGACGGCCAGCGCCAGGCAGTAGCCGACGTTGTAGAGCAGGCCGGGCAGGTAGAAGTCCTCCGCCTTGCCGGTCTTCATCGCGATCCAGGCACCGATCGCCACCCCGAAGACACCGCTGAAGGCGTGCTGGATGGTCTCCCGGCGCACCAGGCGGACCACCACGAAGACCGCGCTCAGCCCGAGCGCCGCCCAGGCCGCGGCGGTCACCTGGTGGGTGATGTTGAAGGTGAGGATGAAGACCAGACCCGGGAGGGTCATGTCGATCATGCCCCGGACCCCGCCGAAGGCCTTCAGCACGGTGTCGGCCGCCTCCTTGGAGGCGGCGGCCTCCTGGGCGGCCTTGCGATCGGCCTCCGCTGCGCGATCGGCCTCGGAGGTCTCCCACTGCTCGGCCGACGAGGTCACCACCGCCTCGGTCAGGGTGTGGTCGAGATACCCGTCGATGTCGCCGTCGCGGGCGGCCGTGCGGGCGGCGGGATCGCCGCCGGGCAGGTTGGTCACGCTGATTCGCTCCCGTGTCCGACCGGACGCAGCTCGTACCGAGGGTTGAAGAGCACGCGACGGCCGCGTGCATGGCTGATCCGTCCGCTGGCGATGAGCCGGCGGCCCGGCTCTATGCCGACGATGGAGCGACGGCCGAGCCAGACCACGTCCAGCGCGTCGCTGCCGTCGAAGAGCTCCGCCTCCAGCGCGGGCACGCCGGCCCGGGGCCGGAGCGTCACGGTGCGCAGGGTGCCCGCCACGGTGACCACCTCGCGGTCGCCGCAGCTCGCTATCGGGGTGCACCCGGACTCCGCGGTGTCCTGCCGCAGCTCCTCGGCCTCGAGCTCCTCCGGGGAGGAGGTCAGGCGGCTGAGCATCCGCCGGAACCGGCCTCGCGGCTGCACGCTGCTGTTGTCACCACTCATGCCGGAAGGGTACCGGTTTCGGCGCCCCCGGCGGCAGGGCTCCTGGTCAGGGCGGTCGCCCCGGAGGCCCTCGCGGTCACGGCTCGAAGCGGTACCCCATGCCCGGTTCGGTGATGAAGTGCCGCGGGTGCGAGGGGTCCACCTCCAGCTTGCGGCGCAGCTGGGCGAGGTAGACCCGCAGGTAGTTGGTCTCCTTGTGGTAGGCCGGGCCCCAGACCTCCTGGAGCAGCTGGGTCTGGCTGACCAGCCGGCCCGAGTGGCGGACCAGCACCTCCACCAGGTGCCACTCGGTCGGGGTGAGGCGGATGTCGACGCCGTCCCGGTTGACCTTCTTGGCGGCCAGGTCGACGGTGAAGGTGTCGGTGGTCACCACCGAGTCGTCCTCGCCCGCCACCGGCTCGGCCCGGCGCACCGCGGCCCGCATCCGGGCCAGCAGCTCGTCCATGCCGAACGGCTTGGTCACGTAGTCGTCGGCGCCGGCGTCCAGCGCCTCGACCTTCTCGTCGGAGGCGTGCCGGGCGGAGAGCACGATGATCGGCACCCTGGTCCAGCCGCGCAGACCGCGGATCACCTCGACCCCGTCCATGTCGGGCAGGCCGAGGTCCAGCACCACCACGTCCGGGTGGCGGGCGGCCGCCAGCTCCAGTGCCCCGGCGCCGTCGTAGGCGGCGTCCACCTCGTACTTGCGGGCCTTCAGGTTGATCACCAGGGCGCGGACGATCTGCGGTTCGTCGTCCACGACGAGGACCCGGGTCATACCGGCTCCGCCTTTCGGGTTGTCGGCTTCGAACGGTGGTCGGGCAGGTCGACGGCGGGCAGGGTGACCACCATGGTGAGCCCGCCCCCGGGGGTGTCCTCGGCGGCCACGCTGCCGCCCATCGCCTCGATGAAGCCGCGGGCGACCGCGAGGCCGAGGCCGACGCCCGCACCCCGCGGGGCGTCGCCGTAACGCTGGAACGGCGCGAAGATCCGCTCCCGGGCCTCCTCCGGCACCCCCGGGCCGCGGTCCACGATCCGCAGCTCGACCCGGGCCGGGGCGCCGGCCGGGTGCAGGGCGTCGGCCTTCACCAGCACCCGGCGGCCGTCGGGGCTGTACTTGACGGCGTTCTCGATCAGGTTGGCCAGCGCCCGCTCCAGCAGCCCGGCGTCGGCGTGGATCATCGGCAGGCTCTCCGGCACGTCGAGTCGCACCTGCTCCAGCGGCACGCCGCCGAGCGCGTACGGCACCACCTCGTCCAGATCGGTGGGCTGGATCAGCGGGGTCACCGTGCCGGTCTGCAGCCGGCTCATGTCCAGCAGGTTGTTGATCAGGTGGTCGAGCCGGTCCGCGCCGGACTCGATGCCGGCCAGCAGCTCGGCCTCGTCCGCCTCGTCCCACTCGACGTCCGCGGAGCGCAGCGAGCTGACCGCGGCCTTGATCCCCGCCAGCGGGGTGCGCAGGTCGTGCGAGACGGCGGCGAGCAGCGCGGTGCGGATCCGGTTGCCCTCCGCCTCCCGGCGGGCCGCGGCGGCCTCCCCGGCGAGCCGGCGCCGGTCCAGCAGCACGGCGGCCTGGGCGGCGAAGGCACCGAGCAGCCGGCGGTCCTCGGCGGGCAGCACCCGGCCGCGCAGCACCAGGGCCAGCCGCTCGCCGACCGGCACGTCGACGTCGGCCCGCTCGGGCCGCTCCGGCGGGTCGACCCCGCTGACGGCCGTGACCTGCCACGACGCGTGCTCGTCCGGGCGCTCCAGCAGCGCGGCGGACTCCTGCTGGAAGGTCTCCCGCACCTGGTCGAGCAGCGCCGTCAGCACCCCCTCCCCGGTCGGTGCCCCGCGCAGCACGGTGCCCGCCAGCGCGCTCAGGGTCTGCGCCTCGGCCTGGCTCCGGGCGGCCTGATGGGTCCGCCGGGCGGCCAGGTCGACCACCGAGGCGACCGCGATGCCGACCGCGGTGAAGATCGCCACGGCGAGGATGTTCTGCGGCTCGGAGATGCTGAAGGTGTGCAGCGGCGGGGTGAAGTAGTAGTTCAGCGCGCTGGAGCCGATCAGCGCCGAGGCCACCGCCGGGAACAGCCCGCCCACCAGCGCGGCGCAGACCGTCAGCGAGAGGAACAGCAGCATGTCGGTGGGCAGCCCGAAGGCGTGCACCTGGGTGAGCAGCAGCGCCAGCAGCGGCGGCCCGGCCACGCCGATCAGCCAGCCGGCCACCGTCCGCGACCGGCCGAGGTCGGTGACCCGGCGAATCGGGATCCGGCCGCGCCCGGCCGCCGCGTGCTCATGGGTGACCATGTGGACGTCGATGTCGCCGGAGTCTCGGGTCACCGTCGATCCGACCCCCGGACCGTAGATGTACTGCCAGGGCCGACGGCGGCTGATGCCGAGCACGATCTGGGTGGCGTTGACCCCGCGGGCGAAGTCCAGCAGGCCGGCCGCTGGCTCGTCGCCCAGGACGGTGTGGAAGCTGCCGCCCAGGCTCTCCACCAGGGCCCGCTGCTCGATCAGCGCCTGCGGCGAGCCGCTGCCGGCCAGCCCGTCCGAACGGGAGATGTGCACGGCCAGCACCTCGCCACCGGCGCCCCGGTCGGCGATCCGGGCGGCCCGGCGGATCAGCGTGGCGCCCTCCGGCCCGCCGGTCAGGCCGACCACGATCCGCTCGCGGGCCTGCCAGGTGCCCTCGATGCCCTGCTCGGCACGGTAGCGCTGGAGGTACTCGTCGACCCGGTCGGCCGTCCAGAGCAGCGCCAGCTCGCGCAGCGCCGTCAGGTTGCCGGGGCGGAAGTAGTTGGCGAGCGCCGCGTCGATCTTCTCCGGGGCGTACACGTTGCCGTGCGCCAGCCGGCGGCGCAGCGCCTGCGGCGACATGTCGACCAGCTCGATCTGGTCCGCCCGGCGGACCACCTCGTCCGGGACGGTCTCCCGCTGGCGGACCCCGGTGATGCCCTCCACCACGTCGCCCAGCGACTCCAGGTGCTGGATGTTGACGGTCGAGATGACGTCGATGCCGGCGGCCAGCAGCTCCTCGACGTCCTGCCAGCGCTTGGCGTTGCGGCAGCCCGGGATGTTGGTGTGGGCGAGCTCGTCCACCAGCGCGACCTGCGGCCGGCGGGCCAGCAGGGCGTCCAGGTCCAGCTCGGTGAAGTCCACGCCCCGGTGGCTCAGCGTGCGGCGCGGGACGCTCTCCAGGCCCTCGATCAGCGCGACGGTCAGCGGACGGTCGTGGTGCTCGACCAGCCCGACCACCAGGTCGGTGCCGCGGGCCAGCCGGCGGTGCGCCTCGGCGAGCATGGCGTACGTCTTGCCGACCCCGGGGGCCGCCCCGAGGTAGATCCGCAGCCTGCCGCGTGCCATGTGCACCATTCTTGGTCCGGTCCGGGGGACCCGCCTGCCCCCGGACACCAGTTCGCCACCTTCGACCCTACGGCCTTCCGGGTGAATCTCCCCTGATCAGGCCGGTCCAGCAGGGGATTTAGCGCGATATTGACGGTGTCGGGCCACTTCACGCCGCCGCCACCGTGGTGCAACACCCCGCCGGGACAATCGACCGCATGCTCTCCCTGGTCGCTCCTCCCACGCTCGGCCGCGCCCCGCTGCCCGCCGAGGGCGGCGGGGCCGGTGCCGTGCTGCGCACGGTCCTGACGGGCGGTCCGCTGCCCCGGGCCGCGATCGGCCGCACCGCCGGGCTCAGCCCGGCCGCGGTGTCCCGGCACACCGCCGACCTCAGCGCACTCGGCCTGCTGCGCGAGCTCCCGCCCGAGGACGGCCCGCCCCGGGCCGGCCGTCCCCAGCTGCCGCTGGACATCGACACCCGGCACCACCTGGCCGCCGGCGTGCACATCGGGGTCCCCTGGCTGACCTTCGGCCTGCTGGACCTGCGCGGCCGGGTGGTCGCCCAGGAGCGGATCCCCCGTCGGGGCGACGCGGCCGCGGTGCTCCGCACCGTCCGCGCCCACCTGCCCGGCTTCGTCCGCCGCCGGGCCACCGGCCGCTCGCTGCTCGGCCTCGGCGTGGTCACCGGCGGCTGGGTCGACCCCGAGCGCGGCACCGTGGTCGAGCACGGCCCGCTGGGCTGGCGCGACGTACCGGTCCGCGAGCAGCTGCTCGGCGTGACCCGGCTGCCGGTGCACGTGGACAGCCACGCCCGTGCCCTGGCCCGGGCCGAGCTGCTGTTCGGCGCCGGCACCGGGGCCACCGAACTGGTCCACCTGTTCGTCGGCAACGTGGTGGACGCCGCCATCGCCACCGGCGGCACGGTGCTGCGCGGGCGCCGCTCCCGCGCCGGGGACATCGGCCACCTACCGGTGCCCGGCTCCACCGAACCCTGCAGCTGCGGCCGCACCGGCTGCCTGGAGGCCACCGTCGCCCAGGACACCGTGGCCCGCCGGGCGCACGCCCGGGGACTGATCCCGGCCCCCGACTTCGACCGGCTGCTCGCCCTGGCCGCCCGCGGGGACGCCGTCGCGCTGCAGCTTTTCCGGGAGCGGCTCGACCTGGTCGCCCCGGCCGCGGCCCTGCTGATCGACGTGCTCAACCCCGAGGTGCTGGTGGTCAGCGAGGCCGGCCTGACCACCGTGCCGGCACTCGGCGACCACCTCGGGCAGCAGGTGCTGCGGCACACCAGGACCGCGCCGGCGCCGCTGGTCACCGGCGCCTCCTTCGGCCGGGACCTGCTCGCCGTCGCCGCCTGCGCCGGGGTCCTGGACAGCACCTACCAGCGGCCGATGGAGCTGCGGACGGCCCGGGCCGGCTGATGCTGCCGGACGGTCAACGGCGCATTAATTCCGCGGCCCGGCGAATCGTTGTCCGTCCGCGGACCGGCCGGGACGATGGCGGGAACCCCCTTCCCTCCTCCGTACCCGGAGCTGCCCACCATGCCCAGCACACCCGGACCCCGGCCCCGCCGACTGCACTTCAACCTGTTCCTGATGGGGGTCGGCCACCACGAGGCGGCCTGGCGCCACCCCCGGACCGACCCCACCCGCACGGCCGACATCGCCCACTTCCAGCAACTCGCCCAGGCCGCCGAGGCCGCGGCCTTCGACTCGGTCTTCCTGGCCGACGGCGTGGAGGCCCGCTCGGACGGCGGCTGGGGTCTGATCAGCCACTTCGAGCCGTTCACGCTGCTCACCGCGCTGGCCGTGGTGACCGAGCGGGTCGGCCTGATCGGCACCGTCTCCACCGGTTTCTCCGAGCCCTACAACCTGGCCCGCCAGTTCGCCTCCCTCGACCACATCAGCCACGGCCGGGCCGGCTGGAACATCGTCACCTCGGCCGGCGACCGAGCGGCCCAGAACTTCGGCCGGGACGCCAACCAGGAGCACGCGGTGCGCTACCGGCGGGCCGACGAGTTCCTCCGGGTGGTCACCGCGCTGTGGGACAGCTGGGAGGACGACGCGCTGCTGCTGGACCGTGCGAGCGGTGCCTTCGCCGATCCGGCCAAGGTGCACGAGATCGACCACGTCGGCGAGCACTTCAGGGTGCGCGGCCCGCTGAACATCCCGCGCAGCCCGCAGGGCCACCCGCTGCTGGTCCAGGCCGGCTCCTCGGACAACGGCCGTGCCTTCGCGGCGCGTTGGGCCGAGGCGGTGTTCACCGCCCAGCAGACCCTGGCCGAGGGCCAGGCCTTCTACACCGCGCTCAAGCGGCAGGCCGCCGACGCCGGCCGCGACCCGGCCGGGCTGAAGGTCCTGCCGGGCGTGGTCCCGGTGCTCGGCTCCACCGAGGCCGAGGCCAAGGCGCTGGACCAGGAGCTGGACGACCTGATCAACCCCGAGCGGGCGATCGGCGTGCTGTCCACCGTGCTCGGCGTCGACCTGTCCGACCACCCGCTGGACGCCCCGCTCCCCCCGCTCCCCCCGGTCGCCGAGATCAACGGCGCGAAGAGCCGGTTCGAGCTGATCCGCGACCTCGCCGAACGGGACGGGCTGACCCTGCGCCAACTGGTCGGCCGGCTCGGCGGCGGGCGCGGTCACCAGGTGGTGGTCGGCACGCCCGAGCAGCTCGCCGACCACATCGAGCAGTGGTTCACCCGGGGCGCCGCCGACGGCTTCAACATCATGCCGCCGATCCTGCCCGACGGACTGACCGACTTCGTGGAGCAGGTACTGCCGATCCTGCGCGGCCGCGGCCTGTTCCGCGAGGAGTACACCGGGCACACCCTGCGCGAGCACTACGGGCTGCCCCGACCGGTCGGCCGGCACGGCCGCTGACCGCACAGGCGTGCGCCGCGAGGTCGGGAGGGACCTCGCGGCGCACTTTCGGCTGCTCGCGGCGGGACGGGCGGGTCAGGAGGTGTAGTGCGCCGCCTCGTCGCCCTCGATCAGGTAACTGGCCTCACCGCTGACCGCCACCGGCACGTCGCCCGCCACCGTCACCCGGTGCAGCCGGCGCGGCAGCTCGTCGTAGTCGTCCGGCGCGTAGTGCTGGGTGGCCCGGTTGTCGAAGAGCACCACGTCGCCCACCGCCCAGCGCCAGCGCACCACGTTCTCCGGCCGGGTCACGTACGCCTGCAGGGTGCGCAGCAGATCGCGCGAGGCATCGCCGGGCAGGCCGACGATCCGGTCCGCGAAACCACCGATGAACAGGCCCCGTTCGCCCGTCTCCGGGTGCACCCGGACCACCGGGTGCGCGGTGCGGTACCGCCGGGCGGTGAAGACCCGGCGGCGCTCGGCGGCGGCCTCGTCCAGCGGCTTGCCCTCGGCGTAGTCGTAGTCGTTGGTGTGCTCGGCCCAGAGCCGGTCGGCGAACTCCCGCAGCGCCTCGGGCAGGTCCTGGTAGGCGCTCTGGGCGTTGGCGATCAGGGTGTTGCCGCCGTACGGGGGCACCACCAGGCTGCGCAGCGTGCTGGCCTTCGGCGGGGTGCGGACGAAGGTGACATCGGTGTGCCAGCGGTTGGCCCGGCCCTCCTCGCCGTCCACCGGCAGCACGTTGGGGTTGCCCACCAGCGACGGCACCGTCGGGTGCGCGGTGGTGAGCGCACCGAACCGGCCCGCGAACCGGACCTGCCCCTGGTCGTCCAACTCCTGGCCGCGGAAGAACAGCGCCTTGTGGGCGAGCAGCGCGTCGTTCAGCGCCCCGACGGTGGCGTCGTCCAGCGGCCCGGCGAGGTCGAGCCCGGTGATCTCGGCGCCGATCCGGCCGCCGACCTTGTGGATCTCGAAACTGGTCATGGTGTGCGGTGTCCCTTCACTGCGGTGTCCTTCACTGCGGTGTCCTTCACTGCTACGGGTCAGGAGGTGATGACCGCGGGCCGGCGGCGAGCGCTGCCGGCCGCCGCCGCGACGGGTGGCCACCCGGAGCTCCTCAGCCACCGAGCGGGGCGCGCCAGGCGGTGAACCGGCGCTCCAGCGCGACCAGCAGTTGGTTGAAGGCCACCCCGATGACGGAGATGGTGACGATGCCCGCGTACATCTGCGGGATGGCGAAGTTGTACTGGGAGGCGTTGATCAGATAGCCGAGCCCCGCCTTGGCGCCGACCATCTCGGCGGCCACCAGCACCAGGATCGACACCGCCCCCGCCAGCCGGATGCCGGTGAACACCGTCGGCACCGAGGCGGGCAGGATCACCTTCTGGAACAGCCGGGGTGCGGAGAGGTCGAGCGAGCGGGCCAGCCTGAGCAAGGTCGGGTCGACGTTGCGCACGGCGCTGATGGTGTTCAGCAGGATCGGCCAGACGCAGGCGTACAGCACGATGGAGATCTTCGAGGTCTCGCCGATGCCCAGGATCAGCACGAAGACCGGCAGCAGCGCCAACGCGGCCGTGTTGCGGAAGAGTTCGAGCAGCGGGCCGAGCAGCCGGGCCACCGGCCGGTACCAGCCGATCAGCAGGCCCAGCGGCACGCCGATGACGACGGCGAGCGCGAAACCGGCAAGCGAACGGGTCAGGCTGGCCTGGGTGTTCGAGGCCAGCTGCCCGTTCTCCAGCAGGCCCAGCCAGGCGTCCAGCACCTCGCTGAACGGCGGCAGGAAGGTCCGGTCGACCAGGTCGAAGCGCGGGGCGAGCTCCCAGCCCGCGAGCAGGACGGCGATCGCCAGGGTCTTGCTCAGGACGCCGAGCAACAGCCCGACGGCCGCGGAGCGCAGGCGGCGCGCCGGCGCCGGGCCGGTCCGGAGGCCGGGCTGTTGCTCGGCGGGTCGGGCACCGATCCGGGGCGGGGTCTCCACGACGGTGCCGATGTCGGTGCTCATACCGGGCTGACCTCCCTCTCCAACTGCTGGGCGCGGCTTACCTCGTCGTGCAGCAGGTGCCAGATCTCGTGCCGATACCGGGCGAACTCCGGGCTGGAGCGCAGGTCCTGCTCCTGCTGGCGGTCGCCGAGATCGATCGGCACCACCTGCTTGATCCGCCCGGGGCGCGAGGTCATCACCGCGACCCGCCCGCCCAGGTAGACCGCCTCCTCGATGCCGTGCGTGATGAACAGCACGGTCTTGCCGGTGCGCTCCCAGATCCGCAACAGCTCGTCCTGCAGCGACTCCCTGGTCTGCGCGTCCAGCGCGGCGAACGGCTCGTCCATCAGCAGCACCTCGGGGTCGTACGCCAGGCTGCGGGCGATCGCCACCCGCTGCTTCATCCCGCCGGACAGCTCGTGCGGATGGCGGTCCTCGAAGCCGGCCAGGCCGACCAGCTCCAGGTACTCCCGGGCCCGGGCGGCCCGGCGCCGGCGCGGCACGCCGATCGCCTCCAGGCCGAACTCGACGTTCCCCTGGGCCGTGCGCCAGGGCAGCAGCGCGTACTGCTGGAAGACCGTGCTGCGGTCCGGACCGGGGCCGGTGACCGGCTTCCCGTCGAGCAGGATCTCGCCGGAGCTCGGCACGGTGAGCCCGCCCAGCAGGTCGAGCAGGGTCGACTTGCCGCAGCCGCTCGGTCCGACCAAGGCGGTGAACTCCCCTGCGGCGATGTCCAGATCGACCCGGTCGACGGCGAGGAACCCGGCCTGGCCGCGGGCGCCGGCCCGGCCGCGGACCGGGAAGGACTTGCTGACGGCTCGGAAGGAGATCTGTGCGCTCATCGCTCAACTCCTGCTGGCGGAGGGGGAGGCGGCGGGCGAGGAAGCCCCGCCGAAGCCGTTGAAGGCGTTGGAGTAGAGGTCACCGGCCTTGACCTGGCCGGCCTTGATGTCGCCGTGCGAGACCAGCCAGTCGATCCACAGCTGGAAGTCCTGGTCGGAGACCCGGCCGCCGGGCGCCGCCACACCGAACGACTTCCAGTACTGCAGGGCGGCCGGATCCTCGTTGCGGCCGCGCCGCTTGACGATCTCCACGCTGCGGGCGATCACCTCGGCCTTCGGGGTGCTCCGGCTCCACTCGATCGCCTTGGCCACACCGGTGACGAAGGCCCGGGAGGTGTTCGGATTCTGCTTGAGGAAGCGGTCGGTCATCACGAAGGTGCCGGCGTTGAACGCTCCGAGCAGGTCGAAGTCGCTGAACAGCGGCCGGATGCCGCCGGCGGCCAGCGCCTTGTCGCGGAGCACCCCGCCGAGGACGGCCACCTCGATCTGCTTCTGCCGCAGCGCCTGCTCGGTGTTGACCGGCGGCAGGACGGTCGGTTCCACCTTCGCGATCTCGGCAGCGGACAGGCCCCCGCGCTGGAGGTAGATGTCGAGCAGGGCTTCGGCGTGCGCGCCCAGGGTGTTCATCGCGACCTTCTTCCCGATCAGGTCGCGGGGGCCCCGGATCGGACTGTCCGCCAGGACGTAGTAGCCGCTGTAGGCGTCCTGGTCGACGCCGTAGTAGCTGATCACCGACTTCACCGGAGCACCGGCGCCGATCAGCTTGATCACCGCGCCGTTGAAAGCGCCGCCGACGTCGGTCTGGCCGGTCGCGGCCGACTGGATGTCCTGCGGCCCACTGATCGTGTTGCCGACCCACTCCAGCTTCACATCGCCCAAGTAGCCCAGATCCTCGGCGAGTTCGGGCAGCGTCACCTGACCCGCCGAACCCTGGTACCTGATTCTTCCGGTCTCCTTCCCGCCCCCTCCCCCGGAGGCCGAGGCGCGCCCGCAGGCCGCGGCGAAGGCCCCCAGGGCGGCGAGGGAGAGGAACTGACGGCGGGAGGAGGAGGCGGCAGGCATGGCGGAATCCTTCGCAGGCGGGGGTGCGCGCCGTGCCGACCGGCCGCTCGGGCACCGGGTCGGACGCGCGGGAAGGGGAAGCAGACGCTCCGGCCACCCGGCTCGGCGCAACGAGCGGGTGGTCGAGCGGGAAAGCCGATGGGCGGGGCCCGATCAGCAGGAGGGGTCAGCGGCCGGACGCAGAGCGGTCCTACCCGGCCACGGCCGGGTCAGCGGCAGACGGCACAGAGGGCGCTCGCGTGCCGTCGAAGATCGACGTGCAGGCGGCCCACAAGGCTCACGGCTTGACTCACGCTCACCAGCGTTCCAGCACAGCCCGAACCGGGTCAACGAAACTTCCCCCGCCGGAAGAAACCCTGCCGGCCGGCACCGGGCGGCAGGGACGCTGTGCGGTCAGGAATGTGGCCGGGAATGCGAAAAGCCCCTCCGGGTGACCCGGAGGGGCTTCTCTGAAAGATTGTTCGGCGGCGTCCTACTCTCCCACAGGGTCCCCCC
>NZ_JBFAQT010000018.1:142732-143206 GCF_040678895.1 Kitasatospora sp. NPDC049258 | reverse complement strand
ACCACCGGGAGGACGACCTCGTGCTCCTCGAAGCGCGTCATGGCGAGGGGGTCCGCCAGGAGCACGCTGGTGTCGAGTACGTACGTCCGCCGGTCTGGTGTCCGGCGGCTCTTGGAACTGACCACTAGGCCTCCAGAGCGGATGACCCAGCGTCACCCGCGGCTCACCGGTCCCCGCGACCCCGGTGGCCGGGGTACCGGTCTTGACTGGTTCTATTCCCAGGGTCGGCGTGTCGCATGCCCGCGGGAAGGAACAGCGGGGTCACAAATGATGAACGTTTGCGGCGCTGGCCTGCGGGTATTCAGACTGACCGGCTGTCAGCGGCCCCCGGTCGGACGCACCCGACCGACCGCCGCGGCAGGCCGGTCGGCCACCCCGGACGCCCCCGTTCGGCCCGCCGCCGGGGAGCCCGAGCCGTCACCACGGAGCCCGTTCGGCCCGCCGCCTCAGAGCCCGAGCCGCCGGTTCCTCAGC
>NZ_JBFAQT010000018.1:0-142635 GCF_040678895.1 Kitasatospora sp. NPDC049258 | reverse complement strand
CGCTGACTGCAGCCCTGCGGGGGACGACCCCCGCGCCCCCAGCCGGAGCCCGTTCGGCCCGCCGCCTCAGAGCCCGAGCCGCCGGTTCCTCAGCTGACTGCAGCCCTGCGGGGGACGACCCCCGCGCCCCCAGCCGGAGCCCGTTCGGCCCGCCGCCTCAGAGCCCGAGCCGCCGGTTCCTCAGCTGGTAGTCGCGCAGCGCCCGCAGGAAGTCGACCTTGCGGAAGGCCGGCCAGTACGCCTCGCAGAAGTAGAACTCGCTGTGCGCGCTCTGCCAGAGCAGGAAGCCGGAGAGCCGCTGCTCGCCCGAGGTGCGGATGATCAGATCCGGGTCGGGCTGGCCGGTGGTGTAGAGGTGCTCGGCGATGTGCTCGACGGAGAGGATCTCGGCCAGCTCCTCGATCGAGGTGCCGCGGCCGGCGTGGTCCTGGAGCAGCGAGCGGACCGCGTCGGCGATCTCGTGCCGGCCGCCGTAGCCGACCGCCACGTTGACCGTGACGCCCCGGATGTGGGCGGTGGCCTGGGCGGCCTGCTTGAGGGTGTCCGCGGTCTGCTGCGGCAGCAGGTCGAGCGCGCCGACCGGGTTGACCTTCCAGCGGCCGTCGGCGGCCAGGCGGCGGACGGTGTCCTCGATGATCCCGAGCAGTGGCACCAGCTCGTCGGCCGGCCGGGAGAGGTTGTCGGTGGAGAGCATCCAGAGGGTGACCACCTGGACGTGGGTCTCGTCGCACCAGCCGAGGAACTCGCTGATCTTGTCGGCCCCGCGCTGGTGGCCGTCGGCCGTCGTCCCGCCGGTCGCCTTCGCCCAGCGGCGGTTCCCGTCGAGGATCACGCCGATGTGGTTCGGGGTGTTGGCGAGGTGGACCTCGACCCGGCGCCCGTACAGCCGGTACGCGTTGTCCAGCAGGGTGCGTAGCCCTGGCGTGCGCTCGACCACGTCGCGCAGACCCATGTCGTACTGCCCCTCCGAGCTCATTACCCCCGGGTGCGAAATCCCCTGGCGCAGCCTACTCCCGTGCCGTGCACGGGAGTAAAGCCGCAGGTACCGAAGGTGTCACAAGCACGTCCCGAAATCGTTCGGATGCGTGTGGTCACGATCACGTCAAGCTCGGACACGGAAAGGTATCCGCTTCCTTAAACGACCCCTAAGCCCGTCGCCGGGTCCTTGACGCCCGGCATTGGTCTAGTCCAGCTTGTGACCCAGGACACGGCGGACCCCACCCGCCGGCCCCCCACAGCACCACTGCGGACCTTCCCTCCCCCACGCGGAGCCGCCGCGACCCCCACCGCGGCGGCTCCCCCTCCTCCCCAGGAGTTCGCACATGGCCCGTACGCTGCAGCAGCCGTCCCACCGGCGCCGGCGCACCACCGTCCCCACCGCCCTCGCGGCCGGCGCCACCGCGCTCGCCCTCGCCGGTACCGGCATGGCCCTGTTCGCGGGCGGCGCCAGCGCGGCGGTCGGCAATCTGGTCGCCAACAGCGGCTTCGAGTCCGGCCTGTCCGGCTGGACCTGTGTCGGCACCGCCCAGGCCGGCGCCCCCGCGCACGCCGGCAGCTCCGCCCTGCGCGCCACGCCGAGCGCCTCGGACACCGCCGAGTGCCGGCAGACCGTCAGCGTGCTCCCCAACTCCAGCTACACGCTGGCCGGCTGGGTCCAGGGCCCGTACGTCTACCTGGGCGCCGGCGGCACCGGCGGCGCCGACCCGAGCACCTGGTCCAGCCAGACCGGCTGGAACCAGCTCAGCTCGACCTTCACCACCGGCGCGAGCACCACCAGCGTCACGGTCTACGTGCACGGCTGGTACGGCCAGGGCGGCTACGGCGCGGACGACATCACGCTGACCGGACCGGGCGGCACCTCCTCGCCCTCGCCCACGGCATCCTCCTCCGCGCCCGCCTCGCCGTCCCCGTCGGTCTCCGCCTCCAGCTCGGCCCCGGCCTCCCCCTCGCCGTCCGCCAGCAGCAGCGCCCCCGCCTCGCCGTCGCCGTCCCCGACCGCGACCTCCACCCAGCCCACCACCGGCCTGCCCAAGCACGCGCTGACCGGCTACTGGCAGAACTTCGACAACGGCGCCACCGTCCAGAAGCTGCGGGACGTGCAGAGCGCGTACGACATCATCGCGGTGTCCTTCGCCGACGCCACCGGCACGGCCGGCGGCATCAGCTTCACCCTGGACCCGGCGCTGGCCACCAAGCTCGGCGGCTACACCGACGCCGACTTCAAGGCCGACATCGCGGCCAAGCACGCGGCCGGCAAGAAGGTCGTGCTCTCGATCGGCGGCCAGAACGGCACCATCACGGTGAACAACTCCACCGCGGCCACCAACTTCGCCAACTCCGCCTACGCGCTGATCCAGCAGTACGGCTTCGACGGCGTCGACATCGACCTGGAGAACGGCGTCGACCCGGTCTACCTGGCGCAGTCGCTGCACACCCTGCAGAGCAAGGTGGGCGCCGGCTTCATCCTGACCATGGCGCCCGAGACCATCGGGATGTACTCGACCTCCGGCAACTACTTCCAGCTGGCGCTGAACACCAAGGACATCCTGACCGTCGTCAACACCCAGTTCTACAACTCGGGCGGTATGAACGGCTGCGACGGCAAGGTCTACACCCAGGGCACCGTCGACTTCATCACCGCCCAGGTCTGCACCCACATCCAGGGCGGCCTGCGTCCGGACCAGGTCGGCATCGGCGTCCCGGCCTCCACCCGCGCGGCGGGCGGCGGCTACGTCAACTCGACCGTGGTCAACAACGCGCTGGACTGCCTGGCCACCGGCACCCACTGCGGCAGCTTCGTCCCGCCGGCCAAGTGGCCGACCATCCGCGGCGCGATGACCTGGTCGACCAACTGGGACGCCGCCAACGGCAACGACTTCTCCACCAACGTGGGCGCCCACGCCCACGCCATGCCGTAACTCCCCCCGGCGCGCCTCCCCTTGAGGGTGGGGCGGACCGCGCCGAACCGGAGCCCGCCCGAGCCGCGACCCCGGCCCGGGCGGGCTCCGGCCGCCCTGGCGCCCCGCTCGCGGCGCCAGGGCGGGTCGGACAAGCCCTAGCCGGCGGCCAGCACCGCGAGCAGGGTGCCGAGCAGCATCCACGGCCCGAGCGGCAGGTCGTCGCGGCGGCCCGCGCGGCGGGCCAGCAGCAGGGCCACCGCCCATACCGCGGCGAGCAGGAAGGTCAGCAGGAAGCCGCCGAACACCGCCCGCCAGCCGTACCAGCCGAGCAGGGCGCCGAGCGAGGGCGCCAGTTTGGCGTCGCCGAGGCCGATCGGCGCGACCAGGGCCAGCAGCAGGTAGCACCCGCCGAGCGCGAGGGCGGCGTACAGGCAGCGCAGCAGGACGCCGCCGCGGTGCTCGGTGAGCGGCAGGAGGGCGGCGGTGCCGAGGGCGAGCGGCAGGGTGAGCGCGTCCGGGAGCCGCTGCACCGCGGCGTCGACGAAGCCGAGCACCACCCCGAACAGGGCGACCCAGACCAGCGGGAGCAGCGGCAGCGGGCCCGGCCGGTGCGCCACCGCACCGATCGCCGCGCCGGTCAGCGCGGCAACCGCCTCGACCAGGGCGACCGGCGGACCGCCGCGGTCGCCGCAGCCGGGGCAGCGGCCGGCCGGGCCGCGCAGTCCGCGGCCGGTGCGGCAGCAGCCGCGCCACGGCTCGCCGGCCGGCACCGCGTACCGGGTGGCGCCCGCCCGCAGCACCGGGGCCGCCAGCAGCCCGACCGCCGCACCCGCCAGTACCCCGGCCCCGAGCACGGTCTCCCCCTCCGTCGACTGGGCCGAGCCTACGGCGGCCGGTGCCTCCCCGGGCGGGTGACCTGTGGCCGATCCCACGTGATGATCCGCGTAACGGCGCCGTAAAGTAGTCGGGTATGCAGGTCATCCAGTCCAGCAAGCTCGCCAATGTCTGCTACGACATCCGCGGCCCGGTGCTCGACGAGGCGATGCGGCTGGAGGACCAGGGCCACCGCATCCTCAAGCTGAACACCGGAAACCCGGCCGCCTTCGGCTTCGAGGCCCCGCCGGAGATCCTCCAGGACATCCTGAAGAACCTCGCCGGGGCGCACGGCTACGGGGATTCCAAGGGGCTGCTCTCCGCCCGCCGCGCGGTGGTGATGCACTACGAGGAGCGCGGGCTGCACGGGCTCTCCGTCGAGGACGTCTTCCTGGGCAACGGTGTCTCCGAGCTGATCCAGCTCGCGATGACGGCCCTGCTGGACGACGGCGACGAGGTGCTCGTCCCCGCGCCCGACTACCCGCTGTGGACGGCCTCGGTCAGCCTGGCCGGCGGCACCGCCGTGCACTACCGCTGCGACGAGCAGTCCGAGTGGTACCCGGACCTGGCGGACATCGAGGCCAAGGTCACCGACCGGACCAGGGCGATCGTGGTGATCAACCCCAACAACCCGACCGGTGCGGTCTACCCCCGCGAGGTGCTGGAGGGGATCGTCGAGATCGCCCGCCGGCACCAGCTGGTGGTCTACGCGGACGAGATCTACGACAAGATCCTCTACGACGACGCCGAGCACGTGCCGCTGGCCACGCTGGCGCCGGACCTCTTCTGCGTCACCTTCAACGGCATGTCCAAGGCCTACCGGGTGGCCGGCTTCCGCTCGGGCTGGATGGTGCTCTCCGGCGACCGGCACCGGGCCCGCAGCTACATCGAGGGCCTGACCGTGCTGGCCTCGATGCGGCTGTGCGCCAACATGCCGGCACAGCACGCGGTGGCGGCGGCGCTCGGCGGCCGGCAGTCGGTCAAGGACCTGCTGCTGCCGGGCGGCCGGCTGCTGGAGTCGCGGGACGCGGCGTACCGGCTGCTGAACGAGATCCCGGGCGTCAGCTGCGTCAAGCCGAAGGGCGCGCTGTACGCGTTCCCGCGGCTCGACCCGCAGGTGTACAAGATCAAGGACGACGCGCAGATGGTGCTCGACCTGCTGCGCTCGCAGCGGATCCTGATCGTCCAGGGCAGCGGCTTCAACTGGCCGGAGCCGGACCACTTCCGCCTGGTCACGCTGCCCCGCGCGGAGGAGATCACCGACGCGGTCACCAGGATCGGCGACTTCCTGGGCGGCTACGTCCAGCCGTAGGCGGCCCGGCCACCACGGCCACCGCGGCCGGCGGCACCACGAACACCGCCGCCCCCGGTCAGGACGGGGGCGGCGGAGGCTCGGATGCGGGCTGCTCAGCCCAGGCGCTTCACCAGGGCGCGGTACTCGTCCCACAGCTCGGTCGGCGTGTGCTCGCCGAAGAGCTCCAGGTGGGACGGGATGAGCCCGGCCTCCTGGCGCCAGATGTCGGCGTCGACGGAGAACAGCAGGTCGAGGTCGGCCGCGGCGATGTCCAGGCCGTCGAGGTCGAAGCCCTCGACGGTCGGCAGCACGCCGATCGGGGTCTCGACGCCCTCGCCCGCACCGTCGAGGCGCTCGACGATCCACTTGAGCACCCGGCTGTTCTCACCGAAGCCCGGCCAGATGAACTGCCCGTCGGCGTTCTTGCGGAACCAGTTGACGTAGTAGATCTTCGGCAGCTTCGCGGCGTCGGCCTGCGCGCCCAGCTTCAGCCAGTGGCCGAAGTAGTCGCCCATGTTGTAGCCGCAGAACGGCAGCATCGCGAACGGGTCGCGGCGCAGCTCGCCGACGGTGCCCTCGGCGGCGGCGGTCTTCTCGGAGGCGACGTTGGCGCCCAGGAAGACGCCGTGCTGCCAGTCGAAGGACTCGGTCACCAGCGGGACGGCGGTGGCGCGGCGGCCGCCGAACAGAATGGCCGAGATCGGCACACCCGCCGGGTCCTCCCACTCCGGGGCGATGGTCGGGCACTGCGAGGCCGGCACCGCGAACCGCGCGTTGGGGTGGGCGGCCGGGGTCCCCGACTGCGGGGTCCAGTCGTTGCCGCGCCAGTCGGTCAGGTGCGCCGGGGGCTCCTCGGTGAGGCCCTCCCACCAGACGTCGCCGTCGTCGGTGAGCGCGACGTTGGTGAAGACGGTGTTGCCCCAGAGGGTCTCGATCGCGTTGGCGTTGGTGTCCACGCCGGTGCCGGGGGCGACGCCGAAGAAGCCGGCCTCCGGGTTGATGGCGTAGAGCCGGCCGTCGGCGCCGAACCGCATCCAGGCGATGTCGTCGCCGATGGTCTCGACCTTCCAGCCCGGGATGGTCGGCTGGAGCATCGCCAGGTTGGTCTTGCCGCAGGCCGACGGGAAGGCCGCGGCCACGTACTTCGCCTCGCCGGCCGGCGGGGTGAGCTTGAGGACGAGCATGTGCTCGGCCAGCCAGCCCTCGTCGCGCGCCATGGTGGAGGCGATCCGCAGCGCGTAGCACTTCTTGCCGAGCAGGGCGTTGCCGCCGTAGCCGGAGCCGAAGGACCAGATCTCGCGGGTCTCCGGGAAGTGCGAGATGTACTTGGTGGTGTTGCACGGCCAGGCCACGTCGGCCTCGCCCTCGGCCAGCGGCGCGCCGACGGTGTGCACGGCCTTGACGAAGTCGCCGTCCTCGCCGAGCTGGTCGATCACGGCCTGGCCCATGCGGGTCATCACGCGCATCGAGACGGCCACGTAGGCGGAGTCGGTGATCTCGACGCCGTAGGCGGCCAGCGGGGAGCCGACCGGGCCCATCGAGAAGGGCACGACGTACATCGTGCGGCCCTTCATCGAGCCCTTGAACAGTCCGTTCGCGCCCGAGAAGATCTCCCGCATCTCGGCGGGGGCCTTCCAGTTGTTGGTCGGGCCGGCGTCCTTCTCCTGCTCGGAGCAGATGTAGGTGCGGTCCTCGACCCGGGCCACGTCCGTCGGGTCCGAGGCGGCGTAGTAGGAGTTCGGGCGCTTCTCGGCGTTGAGCTTGCGGAAGGTGCCCTGGGCGACCAGCAGCTCGGCGAGGCGGAGGTACTCCTCCTCGGAGCCGTCGCACCACTCGATGCGCTCGGGCTGGGTCAGCTCCGCGATCTCGCTCACCCAGGCCAGCAGACGCTTGTGGCGGGTGGGCGCGGATGCGCTGAGAGCAGAGTTCTCGTACGACACGATCGCTCCGTTTCACACCATCTCGGCCAGGAGACGGCATCGCGGGGGTTGAGGGTGGTAGCAGCGTAGCTCCGCCAGGTGCCCCCATTTGGGGCAGAACGGAGCGATCGAGCCGACTTTTAGTACAGTGTGTATATCTACTTGTCAGTAACAAGGCGTTCTCGGCCACCCCTCGGACCGACGACCCCGAGGTCGAACACTCCAGAACGTCTAAAAGTGAGGATCGCCACTTCCTACGGACTAGTAACCTACGGTGCCGTAAGTAGGATGACGGCCATGACAGTGGAGGAGCCCATGACGGCGGAGTCGGCCGAGTCGAGCGTGGTCGAGCTGCTCAAACCCAAGTGGCGCGGCTGGCTGCACGCCGGGATGTTCCCGGCCTCGCTGGCCGCCGGCATCGTGCTGATCTGCCTGGCCGACTCCACCGCCGCCCGGGTGGCCTGCACGGTCTACGCCGCGAGCGCCTGGCTGCTGTTCGGCGTGAGCGCGGTCTACCACCGCTTCGACTGGGGCCCGCGCGGGGACGCGATCCTGCGCCGGCTGGACCACGCGAACATCTTCCTGATCATCGCGGGCAGCTACACCCCGATCACCATCCTGCTCCTGCACGGCACCGCCCAGCAGGTGCTGCTCTGGCTGGTCTGGGGCGGCGCGCTGGCCGGGATCGGCTTCCGGGTGTTCTGGGTCAGCGCCCCGCGCTGGCTCTACACCCCGTGCTACGTGGCGCTCGGCTGGGCCGCGGTGTTCTTCCTGCCGGACTTCCTGCGCGCCGGCGGCGCGGCCGTGGTCACCCTGATCGTGGTCGGCGGGGTGCTCTACACCCTCGGCGGCCTGGTGTACGGGCTGAAGCGGCCGGACCCGTCACCGCGCTGGTTCGGCTTCCACGAGGTGTTCCACGCCTTCACCCTCGGCGCCTTCATCGTGCAGTACGTGGGGATCTCACTGGTCGCGTACAGCGCGGCCGGCTGACACCCGCGCGTCCAACCTCTCCCGGGCCCGACGGCAGCGCTCACAGTGCGCCGCCTCGGGCCCTTCCCCTGCCCAGCGCACGTGCGCCTTGACTTGGAAGCGCACCGCGACGTGCGCCATCACCAGCAGCACCTCGACCGCGGACACCCCCCAGACCAGCCGCGGCCCGCCGAGCAGGTAGCCGACCACCACCGCGAGGGCGGCGGCCACCGCCAGCACCGTGCCCCAGAACTGCGTACGCCTGATCGCCATCGGCACCTCTCCGCCGTATGACCGTGGACCGGAACATCTCCCCACCCAAGGTGACATCCGCACCACGCTCCGGGGCGAACGGGGGATCAACGCAGCATCAATTAAATGTGCGGGAGCGGAAGGGTGCACATTGACACCCACCACCTTTTGAGAGCTACTGTCATTTGACACCAACTCCTGGAGGTCCGTCCGCCATGCCTGCCGCTGTGCCAGCCCCCGCGCCTGCTCCCGCACCTGCCGCCCCCGATCCGCGCCGCTGGCTCGCCCTGGTCGCGGTCGCCCTCAGCGTCCTGGTGATCAGCTTCGACCTGACGATCCTCAACGTCGCCCTGCCGACCCTGGCCGCCGACCTGCACGCCGACACCGGCCGGCAGCAGTGGATCGTCGACGCCTACACCGTGGTGTTCGCCGCCGCGATGCTCCCGGCCGGCCTGCTCGGCGACCGGATCGGCCGCCGTCGCACCCTGACCGTCGGCCTGGCGCTGTTCGGCCTCGCGTCCGCGGTCGGCATGCTCGCCGACAGCCCCGGCACGGTGATCGCGGCCCGCACGGCGATGGGCCTGGCCGCCGCCCTGGTGATGCCGATGTCCCTGGCAGTGATCCCGGGCCTGTTCCCGGCCGCCGAGCAGCGTCGGGCCACCGCCGTGCTGTCCACCGCGCTGGCCGTCGGGATGCCGTTCGGGCCGCTGCTCGGCGGGCTGCTGCTCCAGCACTACTGGTGGGGCTCGATCTTCCTGATCAACCTGCCGCTGGTGGCGGTCGGGATCGCGGCCTGCCTGGTGCTGCTCCCCGAATCCCGGGACCCGGCCGCGCCCCGGATCGACCTGCTCGGCGCCGTGCTCGGCGCGGGCGGGCTGGCCGCCCTCACCTACGGCATCATCGAGGGCCCCGGCCGCGGCTGGTCGAACCCGCTGGTGCTGGGCATGCTCGTCGGCTCGGTGTCGGCGATCACCGCACTGGTCCTGCGCAGCCGCGGACGCCGGCATCCGATGCTGGACCTGACCCTGCTGGCCGACCCGGTGTTCCGCTGGTCGGCGGTGGCCGCGACGCTGGTCTCGATCGTGCTGTTCGGCGCCTTCTTCGTGCTCCCGCTCTACTTCCAGAGCGTGCTGGGCACCGACGCCTTCGGCACCGGCCTGCGGCTGATGCCGATGATGGGCGGCCTGCTGGTGGCCGCCCGGCTGGGCGAGCGGCTGGTCGCCCGGTTCGGCCCGCGCGGGGTCATCACGGCCGGGCTCGCCGTGCTGGCCGCCGCCCTGCTGCTGGGCAGCCGCACCACCCCGGCGGACGGCTACGGCTTCGCCGCCCTGTGGCTCCCGCTGGTCGGCGCCGGCATGGGGCTGGCCATCATCACCGCCACCGGCTCCGCGCTGCTCACCCTGCCGCCGCACCGGGCCGGCGTCGGCTCCGGTCTGATCCAGACCCTGCGGCAGGTCGGCGGCGCGATCGGGGTGGCCGCCTTCGGCAGCGTGCTGGCCGCGGGCTACCGGGGCGCACTGGACACCGCGGGCCTGCCGGCCGCCGCCGCGGACACCGCCGGACAGTCGGTGGTGGCCGCCGATTCGCTCGCCGCCACGCTGGGCGAGTCCGCCCTCGCCAGCTCCGCGCACGCCGCGTACGTGCACGGCATGGACTCCGTGCTGCTCGCGGCCGGGCTGCTGGCGATCCTGTCGGCCGTGCTGATCGCGGCCCGGATGCCGGACCCGGCCGGTGCGCTGCGCCCCGCACCGGCTCCCGGGGAGGTCACAGAGGTAGCAGAATCGTCGGTATGACCCACACGCCCAGCGCCCCCGCCGCCCCCGCCTCCACCGTGGAGGCGCTGACCGAGGCGCCGCTGTCGCTGCGCGAGCGCAAGAAGCTGAAGACCCGCCAGACCGTCCGCCGGGAGGCGTTCCGGCTGTTCGCCGAACAGGGCTACGAGAACACCACGGTGGACCAGATCGCGGCCGCCGCCGAGGTCTCCCCCTCCACCTTCTTCCGCTACTTCGCCACCAAGGAGGACCTGGTCCTCACCGACGAGTACGACCCGGTCATGGCCGCCGCGCTGAAGGCCCGCCCGGCGGACGAGCCGCTGCTGGTCTCCGGGCGGACGGTGATGGTCGGCCTGCTGCGCCGGATCGTCGGGCGGGACCGCGAGGAGATCCTGGCCCGGATGCGGATCGCCCTGGCCGTCCCGGCGCTGCGGGCCAGGATGACCGAGTCCTCGGCCCAGCCCAAGCAGCTGCTGCTGGACGTGATGACCGAGCGGTCCGGCCTGGCCGAGCCGACGCTGGAGATGCGGATCGCCACCGCGGCGTTCGCCGCGGTGGCGGTGGAGACCTCGGTCTACTGGGCCGAGCGGGGCGGCCGGGACGATCTCGCCGACCTGCTCGACCGCGCGTTGGAGCACCTGGGGAGCGGCCTGGCCGGCTGAGCGCCCGGCCGCTCCCGTCCGTCGGTGGCGCCCGCTAGCCGCGCCCGCCGCCCGCCGCGGACCGCCGGCGGACCGCCAGCCCGAGGCCGGCCAACGCGGTCGCGCCGAGCGCCGCGCCAGCCGACAGCAGCGGCAGCCGGCCACCCGCCGGCCGGGCGGCCGCCGCCTCGAAGCCACCGCCGGCGCCCGCCCGGTCGTAGGCGCTGCCGGGCAGCTTGTCGCCGTACCGCTGGTGCACCAGCTGCTGGTACGCCGCCAGGCTCACCCCTGCGGCCCCCACCGAGCGGCGGGCGTCCTCGTCGAGCGGCAGCACCCGGCCGTCGCGCAGCACGTACCAGGCGTCCAGCTGCGGTTCGCGGAAGGCGGTGCCGCCGCCGCTGGCGGCCGCCATCGCCGGGTACTCGGTCTCGTCGCCGCCGGTGGCGATGTTCACCACCCGCCAGCCGCTGCCCGCCCGGACGGACCAGAGCGAGGCGCTCTGCCCGTCGGCCGAGACCGCCCGGCTGGCGACGAAGTCGGCCGAGGCCACCGGGGCACCGGCCGTCCCGGCCACGAAGTCCCGGTCCAGGGTGAACACGGCCACGGTGTCGCCGACCAGCCGCGGCGCGGCCAGGTCCGCGGCCCGCGCCTCGTCGGCCGGGCCGATCGCCGCCCGCTGGGTGGGCGGGACGCCCTTGCGGGCGAAGAAGTGCCCCAGCTGGTCGAGCACGGCGGGGGCCAGGGCGGCACTGCGGGCGGCCGCCAGGTCGGCGGGCGCCACCGGTGCCGGGGCGCTCGCCGGGGTGCCGGCCGCCAGGGCCAGCGGGGCGGCGGCCAGCACCAGGCCCGCGGTGAGGACGGCGCAGGCCGGGGCCCGCCGGAGGTTCTTCCGGTTGTCGGTCATGGCTGTCTCCTCACGCGCCGATCCGGTACAGGGAGTGGGTCCAGGAGAAGGAGCTGTTGCTGACGTAGTACGCGTAGTCCGCCCAGTTGTAGCGGGAGCTGGACGGCCACGGGTCGCCCCAGTAGACCCAGTTGCTGCCCACGTCGTAGCCGTAGATCAGCTGCATGTGGCCGCCGCCCGAGCTCCACTCGATCCGGGTCTCGATCGGCCGGTTGGCGTCGATCTCGGTCTGCACCGTGCTGTAGCGCAGGTAACCCGTCACGTAGGAACCCGGGTTGATGCCGATCCAGTTCAGCGCGGTCTGCACGTTGCCCAGCGTGGCCTGGTTGTTGGGGCAGCTGGAGTTGATCGACCGGTTGAACGCGGCGTTGCAGAACTGGTTCTGGGTGTAGCTGTAGCCGAAGTACGCGGCCACCGTGTTGCCGCTGCCGGCCCAGCACCAGTTGCTCTGCTGCTGTTGCTGCATGGTGATGTTGAGCTTGCGCCAGGTGGCGCTCTGGGCGGCCGGACCGGTGGGGGCGGTCGAGCCGGGGGCTTCGGGGGCGCGGAGGCCGACGCCGGGGGCGTGCGGGTCGACGCCCGGGGTGAGGGCGCCGGCCGGGGTGGCCGCGGCCACCGTCAGGGCCGGCGCCAGGATGCCCAGCGCGATCGCGGCGACCGCGCGGCGCAGGCGTGTCCGGGGTGTTGGCATGGGGGATCTCCTCCTTGCGGCTACGCAGGAGTGGGGATGTGGGGGTTGCCGCGTCCGGACGCGTTGGGAGAGAGCATCGGCCCGTTGACACCCCATGGTCAACGGGCCCGGACAGCACGGGCGCGACGGTGTGAACGACCGCACCGGGGTGTGAACGCGAACGCTCCGACCAGCAGCGATGACCGGGCCCGGTGACAACTCGGGCCCCAGGTGTGAATATTCACGCTTCTTTGGGAGGCAGCCATGCACCGGACCGTCCAACCCGAGCTCGCCACCGCCCTGCGCACGGGCCCGTTCCATCTCGCGCTGCGGACCGCGATCGCCGCCCGGGGCCTGGCCCTGCACCGCGTGCGGCAGCACCTGGCCCAGCGCGGTGTGCAGGTCGGGGTGACCAGCCTCAGCTACTGGCAGCAGGGCCACCGGCGGCCCGAGCGGCCCGAGTCGCTGCGCGCGGTGCAGGCGCTGGAGGAAGTACTCGACCTCCCCTCGCACTCGCTCACCCGGCTGCTCGGCCCCCGGCAGAGCGCCGAACCGTCACCGGCCGGGCCGCCCACCCGCCCGTACCGGGACCTGATCGGCCCGGCCGAGGCGGTCGACGGCCTGCTCGCCACCATCGCCGGGCCGCCCGGCACCGGGCTGCACACCGTCACCCACATCGAGCGGATCAGCATCGGCGCGGACCGCAGACAGGCCCGGCGCAGCTCGCAGCACGTCCTGCGGGCCCACCGCGACGGCATCGACCGCTACCTGGCGATCTACCAGGGCGACCCGGGCTGCGACATCACCCGGGTCACCCTGCGGGCCGAGGAGAACTGCCGCCCCGGCCGGGTCCGGCGCGACCCGGCGGCCGGCCTGCTGGTCGCCGAACTCCTGCTGGACCGGCGGCTGCGGACCGGCGACACCCACCTGCTCGGCTACGGCTTCGAGGACGCGCCCGGCCCGGAGCCGAGCGGCGAGTACGTCCGCGGCTTCAACGCCGGCGCCGGCCAGTACGTGCTGCAGGTCGCCTTCCACCCGGACGCGCTGCCGGTGCGCTGCCACCGCTTCAGCAGCCGCACGCCGGGCGGCCGCCCGTACGAGACCGAGGAGCTGACCGTGGACGGCCACCACCGCGTCCACCTGGTGGCCGGCGGGGTGCCGCCCTGCATCCTGGGCATCCGCTGGGACTGGGAGTAGCGCCCGGTCCAGGTCCCGGGCCAGGTCCAGGGCTAGGCCCCGGGCCCGGCCGGCTTCAGGTCCAGCACCAGGCAGTCCTCCACCGGCCGGTAGCCGAGCCGCTGGTAGAGCGCGTTGCTGGTCGGGTTGGCCAGGTCGGTGTAGAGCAGCACCTGGGCCGCGCCCTCGGCCAGCGCGTGCGCCGAGCCGGCCGCGACCAGCGCGCCCGCGTAGCCCCGGCCGCGCAGACCGGGCGGGGTGTAGACCGGGCCGATCCGGGACATCCCGGCGATCACCGGGCCGACCCCGGCGAGCGAGACCGGGCGGCCGTCGTCCTCCCAGACGTGCAGCTCGCCCCCGGCGGTCCGCCGGTCGACCTGCGCGCCGGTGTCGGCCGGCTGCTGGACCCCGGCCTCCGCGGAGAACTCCTCGATCCAGCGGATCAGCAGCTCGCGGTCGGCGGCCGCCGCGCGCCGGGCCCGGCCACGCGGGCCGGGGTCGGGCGGCGCCAACTCGCCGAGCCGGTGCAGCCGTTCCTCGGCGTGCACCGAGGTGACCGTGCCGGCCAGCCGCTGCCAGGCCTCGGCGAACGCGGCGGCGGCCGGCGCCCCGCCGCTGACCCGGTCCGGCCGGGCACCGTCCGCGTGCAGCGTCCGGGCCAGTTCGGCCGCGGCGGCGGCCGGCATCGGGCCGAGCCGGGGCCCGAACGGCGGGGTCCGGACGAAGGCCCCGGCGACCGGTGCCCCCGCCTCGGGCCGCCACCAGCCGTACTGCGGCGGCTGATCGCCGAAGACGTGCGGGCCGTCGCGTCCGAGGCGCTCGCACAGCGAGAGCAGCACGGTGCTCTCGGCCGGCCTGGCGGCGATGAACTCCCCTGCCCGCGCCAGGAATTGGTCCAGTGATTCGGTCAGGCTCCAGGTCATGGCACCGATCCTGGCCGAAGCCTGCGCGCGGCGCACCCGGATTGCGGCGGATCCGGATCGCGGCGGATCCGGATCGCGCCGCACCCGGCGGCGCTCAGCCCTCCGCGCGGGCCCCCACCCGGGCGGCCAGGTCGGCCGGCTCCGCCGTCGGGGCGTCGCAGCTGAAGTGGCGGCAGACGTACGCGGCGGGCCGCCCGCCCAGCAGCGGGCGGTCGGCGAGCAGCGGGATCTCGGACGGGCCGGGCGCGCCGAGCGCGACCACCGCGCCGGGGGCGGTGGCCAGCAGCGCGGTGCGGTGCAGGGCGGCGGTGGCCGGGTCGTCGGCCGGGCCGACCACCGCGATCTCGCGCGGCCCGTCCAGCAGCGCCTCGGCGACCGCGAGGCCCCAGCCGATGAACCGGGGCGCCTTCGAAGCCAGCGCCCCCACGATGCCGAGCGCCCGTTCGGCGGCGGTGCGGTGGCGCTCGCTGCCGGTGTACGCGGCGTACCCGAGCAGCGCGCCGGCCGCCGCCGTCCAGCCGGACGGGGTGGCGTTGTCGGTCGGGTCCTGCGGGCGGCGGATCAGTTGCTCGGCGTCGTCGGCGGTGTCGTAGAGCGCGCCCGAGTCCGGGTCCAGGAAGTGCGCCAGCACGGTGTCCAGCAGGCCGCCGGCCAGGTCGAGCCAGGAGCTCTCGCCGGTGACGGCGTACAGCGCGAGGAAGCCCTCGGCGGTGTCGGCGTAGTCCTCCAGCACCCCGGCGTTGGCGCCGGGCCGGCCGTCCCGGGAGGTGCGCAGCAGCCGGCCCTCGGGCGTGAGGTGGACGGCGAGCAGCAGGTCGGCGGCGCGCTCGGCGGCCTCGACCAGGTCCGGGCGGCCGAGCAGCGCCCCGGTCTCGGCGAGGGCGGCGATGGCCAGGCCGTTCCAGGCGGCGACCACCTTGTCGTCCCGGGCGGGGGCGGGGCGCTCGGCCCGGGCGGCCAGCAGCCGGGTGCGGATCCGCTCGAAGGCCTCGGGGTCGGCGGGGTCGCGCGGCAGCTGGAGGACGGAGCTGCCGTGCTCGAAGGTGCCGGTCACCTCGAAGAGCTCGACGGCGAGCGCGCCGTCCTCGGCGCCGAGCACGGCGGTGAGCTGCTCGGGCGTCCAGGCGTAGTAGGCGCCCTCGGCGGACTTCCCGGTGGCCTCGTCCAGCGAGTCGGCGTCCAGCGCGGAGGCGAACGCGCCCTCGGGGGTGCGCAGTTCGCGCAGCAGGAAGTCGGCGGTGGCCAGCGCGGTGCGGCGGGCCTGCTCGCCGCCGGTGGTGCGCCACAGGTGCAGGTAGGCGCGCAGCAACAGGGCGTTGTCGTAGAGCATCTTCTCGAAGTGCGGGACCACCCAGTCCGCGTCCACCGAGTAGCGGGCGAAGCCGCCGCCGAGCTGGTCGTTGATGCCGCCGCGGGCCATCGCGCCGCAGGTGCGTTCCGCCATCTCCAGCGCCGCCTCGGAGCCGGTCCTGGCGTGGTGGCGGAGCAGGAACTCGACCACCATGGCCGGCGGGAACTTGGGGGCGCCGCCGAAGCCGCCGCGCTTGTCGTCGAAGCTGCGGCCGAGCCCCAGCAGGGCCTGGTGCAGGTCGGCCTCGGCCGGCGGGTGGTGGGCGCCGGCGCCGTAGACCGAGGCGCGTTCGGCGAGTTCGGCCCGGATCCGGGCGGCGACCTCGCCGACCTCGTCCCGGCGGTCCCGCCAGGCGGCGGTGACGCCCTCCAGCACCTGCCGGAAGCCCGGCATGCCGTGCCGGGGCTGGGGCGGGAAGTAGGTGCCGAAGTAGAACGGCTCCTTGTCGGGGGTCAGGAAGACCGTCATCGGCCAGCCGCCCTGGCCGGTGGCCGCCTGGACAGCCTCCATGTAGACGGCGTCCACGTCCGGCCGCTCCTCGCGGTCCACCTTCACCGCGACGTAGTGCTCGTTGGCGTACGCGGCCACGGCCTCGTCCTCGAAGGACTCGTGGGCCATCACATGGCACCAGTGGCAGGCCGCGTACCCGACGCTCAGCAGCACCGGCACGCCGCGCCGGCGCGCCTCCTCGAAGGCCTCGGGGCCCCAGGGCCACCAGTCCACCGGGTTCTCGGCGTGCTGCAGCAGGTACGGCGAGGTCGCGTCCGCGAGACGGTTCGGCATGCCCCCATCCTTGCGCATCGGCCCGGCCCGGAGGCGGAGGCCGGACGCCCGCGGGGCCGCTACTCCTTGGGGGTCTCGGGCTCCTCGACGAAGTCGATCTTCTTGAACCGGGTGTTCATCGACTTCAGCAGGAACCAGGTGGCCACGCCGAGGGCGGCGAAGACGACGAAGCCCAGCAGGCCGGGGGTCACCTTGGTCTCGTCCAGGGCGAGCCCGGTGGCGAGGTGGGTGAGGTTCATCGGGGTACTCATCTCTCCATGGTGACCCGGCCCTACACGGGCCGGGTCACCGGGGTGGTGCGTGTCGTGCGGGTGCGGCTACTTGCGCAGGCCGGCGAAGAGGTCGTCCTCGGGGAGGTCGGTGTCGATGCGCGACTTGGCGAGCTCGTAGTCCTCGGTCGGCCAGACCTCCCGCTGGACGTCCAGCGGAACGCGGAACCACGGGCCGTCCGGGTCGATCTGGGTGGCGTGCGCGATCAGCGCCTTGTCCCGGATCTCGAACCAGTCGTCGCACTTCACCCGGGTGGTGATCTCGCGCTCGGCGCGGCCGCTCTTCTCCCAGCCCTCGATCCACTCGCCGTACGGGGAGTCGATGCCGTGCTCGGTGAGGTAGGCGTGCAGGGCGCGGATCCGGCCCATCGGGAAGCCGTGGTTGTAGTACAGCTTCAGCGGCTGCCAGGGCTCGCCGGCCTCCGGGTAGGCCGCCGGGTCGCCGGCCGCCTCGAAGGCCACCATGGAGATCTTGTGGGTCATGATGTGGTCGGGGTGCGGGTAGCCGCCGTTCTCGTCGTACGTGGTGATCACGTGCGGGCGGAACTCGCGGATCAGCTTCACCAGCGCGCCCGCGGCCTCGTCCACGTCCTGGAGCGCGAAGCAGCCCTCCGGGAGCGGCGGCAGCGGGTCGCCCTCGGGCAGGCCCGAGTCGACGTAGCCCAGCCAGGCCTGGTCGACGCCGAGGATCTCGCGCGCCGCGTCCATCTCCTTGCGGCGCACCTCGTGGATGTTCTCCTCGACCCACGCGTCCCCCTGGAGCTTGGGGTTGAGGATGGAACCGCGTTCCCCCCCGGTGCAGGTGGCGACCAGGACGTCCACCCCTTGGGACACGTACATGGCCATGGTCGCCGCGCCCTTGCTGGACTCGTCGTCCGGGTGCGCGTGTACCGCCATCAGTCGCAACTGCTCAGTCAACGCCTGGTTCCTTCCAGGTATGTCCGGTTCGTCGGGCGACTCCCCCGCCGCCGTTGGCGCGGACGTGCCCCTCCTATAGTGACGGACCGGAGGGCCCGTCGATTCCCGCTGCCGACCTAGGGCCCCTCAGCGAAAGGACCGAGCCAGCCATGGCCCCCAGTACCAGGACCACCCCGGGCGTGCCCGAGGGCCGCTACAGCCGGCGCACCGACCAGGAGGCGGACCGCAGGCTGCGGATCGCGGCGGTGGTCTGCGGCGTGCTGTTCCTGGGCCTGTTCGGCTGGCTGGGCGCCTCGTACCTGCTGCGCGAGACCACCATGAACGCCACCGTGCCGACCTTCGAGTCGGTCTCCGACAGCGAGCTGCAGTTCCAGCTGTCGGTGAGCAAGAGCGAGGGCACCGCGGGGTCGTGCACGGTCCGCTCGCAGGGCGCGGACGGCTCGGTGGTCGGCCTGTCCGACTTCCCGGTGCCCGCGGCGGGCGACCGCTACAGCGCGGTGGTCACGCTGCGCACCACCGCCCGCGGGACCACCGCCGAGGTACTGGGCTGCACTCCGGCGAGGTGAACGCGGCCCGGCGGGCGGTCTTTGCGCAACTCACCCGTTCGGGCGCATATTCGAGGAGTCGGACGGGAACCAGACCGGGGAGTCCGGGCCACCCCGGCGCAACCGCGCGTTAACGCTCCGTCGATCGCCCTCCCACCGGGAGGCGGAAATTGTTAGGCTCGTGGTTTCGCCCCTTCCCGGCCGCCGGCTCGGAAGCGGGCGTTGCTTTGTAGTACGCCCGATATCGCCACCTGCTGACGAAAAACCCTCAGCACCGCCCAGCACCGACGAGGAGCACCTGTGACCCAGACCAGCGATGACGTGACCTGGCTCACTCAGGCCCATTACGACCAGCTGAAGACCGAGCTGGAGTACCTGACCGGCCCGTGGCGCGTCGAGATCGCCCAGAAGATCGAGGCGGCCCGCGAGGAAGGTGACCTCAAGGAGAACGCCGGTTACCACGCGGCCAAGGAGGAGCAGGGCAAGACCGAGGCCCGGATCCGCCAGCTGACCCAGCTCCTGGAGCGCGCCAAGGTCGGGGAGGCCCCGGCCGACTCCGGCGTGGTGGCCCCCGGCATGCTGGTGACGGTCGCCTTCGACGGCGACCCGGAGGACACCATGGAGTTCCTGCTGGCCTCCCGCGAGGTGACCGACGACGCGCTCGACGTCTACTCGCCGCAGTCCCCGCTCGGCCGCGGCATCAACGGCAAGAAGGTCGGCGCGGACGCCACCTACGAGCTGCCGAACGGCAAGAAGGCCACCGTGAAGATCCTGGAGGCCAAGCCGTACAACGGCTGACCGCACGGACCTGCCGAAGCGGCCGCGACCCCTGGGGTCACGGCCGCTTCGGCGTTCGGGCCGCCGCCCTGCCTACCCGACCGCGGAGCGAGCGCGGTTATCCGACCGCGGACCGGTACTTGCGGACCGACAGCCACGAGAAGACCGCCATGATGACCAGCGACCAGAGCACCGAGACCAGGATCGCGTTCTGCATCGGCCAGGTGTCCGGCGTCGGGCCGACCTGGTTGCCGAACAGCTCGCGGCAGGCCTGCACGGTGGCGCTGAACGGGTTCCAGTAGGCGATCGGCTGCAGCCAGCCCGGCATCGAGGAGACCGGCACGAACGCGTTGGAGACGAAGGTCAGCGGGAACAGCCAGATCAGCCCGGCCGAGGTGGCCGCCTCGGGGCTGCGCACCGACAGGCCGATCAGCGCGCCGATCCAGGAGAAGGCGTAGCCCAGCAGGAGCAGCAGCCCGAACGCGGCCAGCGCCTTGGGGAAGCCCTCGTGGATCCGCCAGCCCACCAGCAGGGCGACCATGGCCAGCACCAGCAGGGTGAAGGCGGTCTGCACCAGGTCCGCGAGGGTGCGGCCGACCAGCACCGCCGAGCGGGTCATCGGCAGCGAGCGGAAGCGGTCGACCAAGCCCTTGGTCATGTCCTCCGCGATGCCGGCGGAGGCGCCGGCCACCGCGAAGGTGACCGTCTGGGCGAAGATGCCGGCCATCAGGAACTGCGTGTACGTCGAGGAGCTGGCCGTGGTGCCGGGGATCTGGATCGCCCCGCCCATGACGTACGAGAACAGCAGCACGAACATCACCGGCTGCATCAGGCCGAAGACCACGATCTCCGGGATCCGGGTCATCCGGCGCAGGTTGCGCTTGGCGACCACCCAGGAGTCGTGGGCCATCGCCGCGATGCCGCTGCGCTGGCGAGGAACGGCGCCGCCGATGGCGTGCGAGGTGGCGGTGGTCATCTCAGGCGTCCTTTCCGTGGCTCTTGTGGCCCGTGGCGGGCTGCTCGTCCTCGTTGTTCTCCACGGCCTCGGTGGCGTGCCCGGTCAGCGACAGGAACACGTCGTCCAGGGTCGGCCGGCGCAGGCCGATGTCGTCGATCTCGATCGAGCGGGCGTCCAGCTCGCGGATGACGTCGGCGAGCACCTTGGCACCACCGCTGACCGGGACGGTGATCCGCCGGGTGTTCTTCTCCACCGCCGGGTCGCCCTTGGCGTACGGCGCCAGGGCCGCGACCGCCTCGGTGACGTCGCCGCGGTCGTGCACCACGACCTCGACCCGCTCGCCGCCGATCTGCGCCTTGAGCTCGTCCGCGGTGCCGCGGGCGATCACCTTGCCGTGGTCGACCACCGCGATGTCGTGCGCGAGGCGGTCGGCCTCCTCGAGGTACTGGGTGGTGAGCAGGAGCGTGGTGCCCTGCTCGACCAGGGTCTCGATGACCTCCCAGAGGGCCAGCCGGTTGCGCGGGTCGAGGCCGGTGGTCGGCTCGTCCAGGAACATCACGGGCGGGCGGACCACCAGCGCGGCGGCCAGGTCGAGCCGGCGCCGCATGCCGCCGGAGTAGGTCTTGGCCGTGCGGTCCATCGCCTCGCTGAGGTTGAACCACTCCAGCAGCTCCAGGGCGCGGGCCTTCGCGTCGCGCGGGGTCATCTGGTAGAGCTCGCCGACCATCTGGAGGTTCTCACGGCCGGTCAGGTACTCGTCCACGGCGGCGTACTGACCGGACAGGCCGATCAGGCTGCGCACCTTGTTCGGGTGCTTGAGCACGTCCACCCCGGCGACCGTGGCCCGGCCCGAGTCGGGGCGCAGCAGCGTGGTCAGCACCCGTACCGTGGTGGTCTTGCCGGCGCCGTTCGGGCCGAGCAGTCCGAGCACGGTGCCCTCGGGCACGTCGAGGCTGACGCCGTCGAGCGCGCGGACGTCCCCGAAGGTCTTCACCAGGTTCTCGGCTTGGATGGCTGGCGGCATGAGCCTGCCTCATCTCCTGTTGCGAAATGACTGAAATGTCCACTGCATGGGGATAGCGATACCCGGGCCGGCCGGTCGGCAAGCTCGCGATACATCGCGAGCTTGGCAGGTCGCGATATATCGCGTCAAGGTCCGGGCCTCCGGCCGTCCGGGTGGCTTGCGACCACCCTCCGCACAGCCTCTCAGGCCCCACCGACAATGCCCCCGGTGCTACTGCGTGACCACGTAACCCGCGTCCCGCAGCTCGCTGATGACGGCTGTGCAGTGCTCCGGGCCCTTGGTCTCCAGGTGCAGGTCCACCTCGACCTCGGTCAGCCCGAGCCGGGGGTCGATCCGCACGTGCGCCACGTCCAGCACGTTGGCGTCGACCTGGGTGAGCACCGCCAGCAGGTCCGCGAGCGCGCCCGGGCGGTCGGCCAGCCGGACCCTCAGCGACAGGTAGCGACCGGCCGCCACCAACCCGTGCCGGAGCACCCGCTGCATCAGCTGCGGGTCGATGTTGCCGCCGGAGAGCACCGCCACCACCGGGCCCTCGAAAGCCCCGGGCTGCTCCAGCAGGGCCGCGACCGGGCTGACCCCGGCCGGCTCGACGACCAGCTTGAGCCGCTCCAGGCCGACCAGCAGGGCCCGCGACAGCGACTCCTCGGAGACCGTGCGGATGCCGTCCGCCAGGGTGTTGATCACCTCGAACGGGATGTCGCCGGGCCGACCCACCTGGATGCCGTCGGCCATGGTGGCGAACCGTTCCAGCGTGATCGGCCGGCCGGCCGCCAGCGAGGGCGGGTACGCGGCGGCGGCCGCCGCCTGCACCCCGACCACCCGAACGTCCGGCCGCAGCGGCTTCACCGCGGCCGCGATCCCGGCCAGCAGCCCGCCGCCGCCCACCCCGACCAGGATGGTGCGCACCTCGGGGCACTGCTCCAGGATCTCCAGGCCCACCGTGGCCTGGCCGGTCACGATGTCCCAGTGGTCGAAGGGGTGGATGAACACCGCGCCGGTGGCCTCCGCATACCGCTGCGCGGCCTGCAGCGCGTCGTCCACCGTGCTTCCGTGCAGCCGCACCTCGGCGCCGTAGCCCCGGGTCGCCGACACCTTGGGCAGCGGCGCCGCGAGCGGCATGAAGACGGTGGAGCGCACCCCGAGCAGGGCCGCCGCCAGGGCCACCCCCTGGGCGTGGTTGCCGGCGCTCGCGGCCACCACCCCGCCCGCCTTCTGCACCGGGGTCAGCCCGGCGATCCGCACGTACGCGCCGCGCAGCTTGAACGAGCCGGTGCGCTGGAGGTTCTCGCACTTGAGGTGGACCGGCGCGCCGACCAGCTCGGCCAGGTACCGGCTGGTCTCCATCGGGGTGACCCGGGCGACCCCGGCCAGCATCTTCTGGGCGCCGCGGACATCGTCGATGGTGATCGGCCAACTGTGCATGCGGTCAGGGTACGGGCGCCGCCCGCCGGAAGCCGGGACGTCGGCGCTGTTCCCGGGCCCGCCCGGCGCGCGTACGCTGCTGGTTCACGAGCCACCCTCACCGCACCCCGATCGTGAGCCGCGATGAAGACCACCTCGCCCCAGGCCACCGGAAGCAACGACCCGCTCCATGCCCAACTCCAGTACCAGGTCGCGGTGTTCGCCCGCAGGATGGAGCAGGTCCGGCTCGGCGCCGTGGGCGCCCTGGACCGCGCCGGCTACCTGCTGCTGGACCACCTGCACCGGCACGGACCGGCCAACGTGAAGTCGCTGGCCGAGTCCCTGGGCATCGACTCCTCCACGGTGACCAGACAGGCCGCCCCGCTGGTGCGGGCCGACCTGGTCGGCCGGGTGCCCTACCCGGCCGACCGGCGCTCGGTCCACCTCGCGCTGACCCCGCTCGGCGGCCGGCGCCTCGCCGAGGTCCGGGCCGACCGGGAAGAACTGATGCGCGCGCTGACGGCCGGCTGGCCCGCCGAGGAGCAGCGCGCCTTCTGCACCTTGCTCGCCCGGTTCAACGACTCGCTGGAGTCGTACTGGGCCGGCCGGCCGGAGTGAGCGTCCGTCAGCGGCGGGGCGTCAGCCCAGCGCCCGCTGGAGGTCGGCCAGCAGGTCGTCGATCGACTCGATGCCGACCGAGACGCGCACCAGGTCGGCCGGGACCTCCAGGGCGGAGCCGGCCACCGAGGCGTGGGTCATCCGGCCCGGGTGCTCGATCAGCGACTCGACGCCGCCGAGCGACTCACCGAGGGTGAACAGCTCGGCCCGGTTGCAGACCTCGACCGCCGCCGCCTCGCCGCCGGCGACCCGGAACGACACCATGCCGCCGAACGCCTTCATCTGCTTGGCCGCGATGTCGTGGCCGGGGTGCTCGGGCAGGCCCGGGTACAGCACCTGGCTGACCTTCGGGTGGCCGCTCAGCAGCTCGACGACCTTCTCCGCGTTGGAGCTGTGCCGGTCCATCCGCACGCCCAGCGTCTTGATGCCGCGCAGCACCAGCCAGGCGTCGAACGGGCCGGAGACCGCGCCCATCGCGTTCTGGTGGTACGCCAGCTCCTCGCCCAGGCCCGCCTCGGCCGCGACCAGCGCGCCGCCGACCACGTCCGAGTGGCCGCCCATGTACTTGGTGGTGGAGTGCACCACCACGTCGGCGCCGAGCGCGATCGGCTGCTGCAGGTACGGGCTGGCGAAGGTGTTGTCCACCACCAGGATGGCGCCCGCGCCGTGCGCGATCTCGGCCAGGCCGGCCAGGTCGGCGATGCCGAGCAGCGGGTTGGACGGCGTCTCCACCCACACCGCGCGGGTGGCCGGGCGCAGCTGGGCGCGGACGTCCGCCAGGTCCTGCATGTTGGCGACGGAGAACTCGACGCCCCAGCGGCTCAGCACCTTGGCGAACAGCCGGAAGGTGCCGCCGTAGGCGTCGTTGGGGATGACGATGTGGTCGCCCGGCTTGAGGACGGTGCGCAGCAGGGTGTCCTCGGCGGCGAGGCCGGACGCGAAGGCGAGGCCCCGGCTGCCGCCCTCCAGCGCGGCGAGGCACTCCTCCAGCGCGGTCCTGGTCGGGTTGGCGGAGCGGCTGTACTCGTACCCGCCGCGGAGGCCGCCCACCCCGTCCTGCTTGTAGGTGGAGACCTGGTAGATCGGCGTGACGACGGCCCCGGTCTGGGGATCTGCTTCCTGACCCGCATGGATGGCGAGAGTCTCGAAGCCCTGGGGAAGCTGGTGCTCGGTCATGGCACGAGCCTAGTGCGCGAACGCCGCCCGGGGCGGCCGAGTGCGCGACCACCGGATTACTCCCTGTCCGACCGGTCCACCGCGCCGCTACGATCTGCACCCGTTGCACACATGATCAGATTGGCTGGTCATCGTCTTCTCGGGGGTGGACGCGCATGGTCGCGACCCAGCAAACCGCCGGCCTGTCCACCTCGGGCAGGGCCGTCCAGGCCGTGGCGCTGCTGCTCGGCTTCTACCTGCTCGCCGCCGCCATCGTGCTCGGCCTGCTCGGCCTCGACCTCGCGCTCTACCTCGGCTCCGACCACCTGCGGCCGGCCCTGTTCAAGATCTGGGCACTCACCGCGGTGGTGATCTACCCGGTGCTCCGGGTGGTCTTCCTGACCAGGCGCCCCAAGGGCGGCGAGAGCGGCGGGCTGCTGGTCGGCCGGGCCGAGCAGCCCGCGCTGTGGGCCCGGGTCGACCGGCTCGCCGAGCGGACCGGGGTCCGCGGGCCGGCGGAGATCCGGCTGACCGCCGAGGTGAACGCGGCCGTCCGCGAGGACACCAGGCTGCTCGGCCTGATCCCGGGCAAGCGGCACCTGGAGATCGGTGTCCCGCTGCTGATCGGGCTCACCGAGGCGGAGCTGGACGCCGTCCTGGCGCACGAGTTCGGCCACTACAGCAACCAGGACGTCCGGCTGGCCGGTATCACCGTGGCCGGCCGCACCGCGATCGTGCACACCATCGGCACCCTGCACGAGCGGGCCGACCGGCAGCAGGCCGAGGACGCCGCCGAGCTCCGGGCCGAGGCCGAGGACCGGCTGGCCCGGGGCAAGCAGCCGAAGGACCGCAGTGCGGGCGACGGCGGCGTCCAGCGGGTGCTGGCCCGCCTGTTCACCCGGTACGCCCGGTTGTACTTCCGGGTCTCCGAGTCGGTCGGCCGCCGCCAGGAGTACGCCGCCGACCGGGCCGCCGCCGAGATCGCCGGCCGGGACGCCACCGCCTCGGCGCTGCGCAAGATCCCCACCCTGGTCGCCGCGCAGAACTTCTACCTCGGCGCCTACGCCACCCTCGGCTGGGACGCCGGGCTGCTGCCCGCCCCCGGCCAGGTCTACGGCGGCTTCGCCAAGCTGCTGGCCGACCCCGGGCGCCGCGCGGAGCTGGCCGCGATGGGCCTCGCCCTGCCCGAGCGGGAGGCCGACCCGTACGACTCGCACCCGCCGATCGCCCAGCGGGTCGCCGCGATCGAGGCCCTGCCGGCCGACGGCCGCGGCACCGAGGGTGCCGGCCCGGCGCTGGACGTGCTGCACGAGCCGGAGCGGACGCTGGCCGAGCTGGAGGCGGTCACCCTGGTGCCCGAGGCCGCCACCAAGCGCCGGGTCGACTGGCCGGAGCTGGTCGCCGAGAGCCACCTGGCGCACGCCCGGGAGGCCGCCCAGCCGATCCTGCGCGCGCTGACCGGCTCCGGCCTGCCCGGCACCGTGGACGCGCTGCTCGACGCCGTCGACCGGGGCGAGGGCCGGCAGCTCGCCGAGCGGTTGCCGAGGAGCGCGGCGGCCACCGCCGCGACCGGCCGGGCCGCGCGCGAGTTCCTGCGCCCCGCGCTGCGGGCCGGGACGGCCCGGCTGGTCGTCCTGGCGCTGGCCGAGTCGGGGCTGGCCCGCTGGGAGCTGTCCTGGTCGGCGGCGCCCGCGCTGGTGCTGCCCGAGGGCATGGCCGAGACCTTCGACGCCGCGCTGGACGCGGTGGTCGCCGACACCCCCGACACCGCCCCGCTCCGCTCCCTGCTCGTGGCCGCCGGCCTCGCGCCGGTCGCCGGCTGAACCGCGAAGGCTCCTGCCATGGCACGTCTGCTCGTGATCATCCCGCTGCTGATCATCATCGGCATCAGGTTCTACCCCTGGTACGCCAAGCGCCGCTGGTACGCCATGCGCCGCGCCGCGAGGCCGGGCGCCGCGGCGGCCGCCACCCGGCCCGCCCCGGCCGCCTTCGGGCTGCCGGCCGACTCCGAGCACCACGCGGTCGGCCTCGCCGAACGCCGGGACCCCGGTGATCGCCGAGGCGACGGCGGCCACGCGGGCGGGTGACCGGAAGCCGTTCGCGGCCTTCCTCGCCGGGGCCGGGTCGGGCTGGAACCTGCGCGGCCACCGGCTCTGGGTGCTGGCCGAACAGGCCGCCGAGGAGGACGGCTGGCTGCGGGCCTGGCAGGCGGCGGACCCGGACTCCCCGGACGCGGCCCTGGTGCACGCGACCTCGCTGATCGAGGTGGCCTGGACGGTGCGCAGCGGCAAGCGGGCCGCGCAGGTCGGCCGCGAGCAGTTCGAGATCTTCCACCGCCTCCTGGGCGAGGCCGTGGACGCCTTCGCGCGGGCCGCCGAACCGGCGCCCGCCGACCCCACCCCGTGGGCCGCCCAGCTGCCGATCGCGCTGGGGCTCGGCTGGTCCCACGAGGAGTTCGACCGGGTCTGGCAGGAGATCGTCGCCCGGGATCCGTACCACTACGGCGCCCACCACAGCGCCCTGCAGTACTGGTGCCGCAAGTGGCACGGCTCGCACGAGCGGATGACCGCTATCGCCGAGCGGGCCGCCGCCGCGGCGCCGCCGCAGAGCCTGCTGTCCGGCCTGCGGCTGGACGCCGTCCACGAGCTGGAGATCACCGAGGACAGCTACCGCGCCTGGACCACGCCCGAGGCGCAGCGGGCCCTGGACCAGGTGCTCGCCGACCTGCGGACGGTGGAGCCCGACGACCCCCGGGTGCCCGGCCTGCGGCACCTGCTGGCCTACGGCCTGACCCGCAACCGCCGCCGGGCCGAGGCCGTCGAGCAGTTCCGCCTGATCGACCGCTGGATCGACAGCCCGCCGTGGTCGTACCGGGCCCGGCCCGCCGAGCTCTTCACCGAGATCCGCGCCCGCGCCCCGACCGGCTGGGACAAGGCCGGCCGGCCCCCGGCCCCCACCACCCGCTGAGACCGCCACGCCCGCCACGCCAGCCGGGCCCGCCAGGTCCGTCGAGCCGGGCCGGGCCGGGCGTCACAGGCCGTGCCGGCGGTCGCCGAGGACGCGCTCGCACACCTCGCGCTCGCGCTGCGGGCCGAACGCCGAGCGGTGCGCGGCGACGGCCAGCCGGGTCTCCTCGGCGATCAGGTCGGCGTTGATCGCCGCGGCGGCCCGCACCCCCGCCGCCGCCGCGCCGATCACCTGATCGGTGAGGGCGGTGACGTTGCCGGCCACCCACACGCCGGGGACGGCGGTGGCACCGGTGGGGTCGGCGACGAGCCGGGTGCCGATCACCTGCCCGCCCAGCTCCTGGCCGGCCGGCTCCAGACCGAGCGGGGCGAGCACGCCGGCCCGCGCGGTGAGCAGCGGGGCGACGGCCAGCGCCTGGCAGCCGATCAGCGCGCCGTCGGCCAGCCGCACCCCGGTGAGCCGGCCGCCGGCCGTCTCCAGTGCGGTCACCTCACCGTCCACCACCGTGATGCCGCGGGCGGCGAGTTGCTCGGCCTCCTCCTCGGTCGGGCGCGGACCGGTGTGCCGGAAGTAGGTGACGCGCTCGCTCCACTGCCGCCACAGCAGGGCCTGATGGACCGCCGGTGGTCCGGTCGCCAGGATGCCGATCGCCCGGTCGCGCGCCTCCCAGCCGTGGCAGTACGGGCAGTGCAGCACGTCCCGGCCCCACAGCTCGGCCAGGCCCGCGACCTCGGGCAGTTCGTCGACCAGGCCGGTGGCCACCAGCAGCCGCCTGGCCCGCACCGCGGCGCCGCCGGCCAGGGCCACCCGGAAGCCGCCGGTGTCGAGGGGCTCGGCCGCCACCGCGCTGCCGGTCAGGAACTCCCCGCCGTAGCGGCGCACCTCGGCCCGGCCGGTGGCCAGCAGGTCGGCGGGCGCGACGCCCTCCAGCCCGAGATAGCCGTGCACGGCCTCGGCCGGGGCGTTGCGCGGCCGTCCGGCGTCGACCACCAGGACCGAGCGCCGGGCCCGCCCCAGGGTGAGCGCGGCGCCGAGGCCGGCGGCACCGGCGCCGATCACCACCACGTCGTAGCACCGCGCGCGGGCGGGTGACGGACTCGGTCCGATGGGTGCCGTCATGTTCGCTACCTCCGTTCTCCGCCGGAGCATCCGCGGGGCCGCCCTGGGCGGGCACGACCCGGTGCTGAGCGCGGGCGAGGCCGCCGAGCTCGACACCCGCACGGCGGCCCCGGCGGGGCGGCGGCGTCAGAGCGCGCTGCCGGCCTTCCACTGGGCCCAGGTCATGTTCCAGCCGTTCAGCCCGTTGGCCGGGTCGACCGTCTTGTCACCGGAGTTGACCACCTCGACCACGTCGCCGATCAGCGAACTGCTGTAGAACTTGGCCGCGTTGGTGTTCGGGTCGGTGCCGCCCTGGACGTCCCGCAGCGAGATGCAGCCGTGGCTGGTGTTGGCGTGGCCGAACTGGGAGGCCGGCGACCAGTAGTTGCCGTGGATGAAGGTGCCGGAGGTGGTCAGGCGCTGGGCGTGCGGCACGTCGGGGATGTTGTACTCGTCGCCGAGCCCCACCGTGGCGGAGTCCATCTTGGTCTGCTGGAACTGCTCCGAGATCACCAGCTTGCCACCCCAGGTCCGGTGGTCGGGGGCACCGCCGATGATCGGGTAGGAGGCGGTCACCCGGCCGTCGGTGGTCACCGTCAGGGTGTCCGCGGCGAGGTCGGCGACGCTGGTCTGGCTGCGGCCGATGGTGAAGGTGACGTCCTTGGACTGGGTGCCGAAGACGCCCTTGGCCCCCTCGACGTCCTTCAGCCGGAGCTTGAGGGTCACCTTGGTGCCCGAGGCCCAGTACTGCTGCGGCCGGAAGTCCAGCCGGGTGCTGTTGAACCAGTGGCCGACGATCTCCACCCCGGGCTCGGCGACCACGGTGATGGCCTCCTGGACCGCCGCGCGGTCGGTGATCACCTTGTTGAACCTGATCGAGACCGGCATCCCGACACCGACCGTGGAGCCGTCCTCCGGCGTGAAGTAGCCGACGAAGGTGCTGGCCGGGGTGGCGGTGGCGAAGCCGGTGTTGGCGACCGCCTCCAGGCCGGCCCGGTCCACGGCGGCCACCGCGACGGTGTACCTGGTGCCGCTGCGCAGCTGCCCGGTCGAGGTCCAGCTGGCCCCGTCCGCGGCCAGCCGCCCGGGTATCGCGGTGCCCGCCAGGTCGGCCAGCACGACCGAGGTCAGGGTGCCGTCGGCCACCGTGACCTTGACCGGCTGGCTGAAGGAGGCGTCGGTGGTGCCGGTGACCGGGAAGACGGCGATCTTCGCCACCGAGGTCTTCGGGCTGCTGCCGGCCGACCCGCTGCCGGCCGTCGGGCCGCCGGAGGAGTCGGCGCCACCGCTGGGGCCGCTCGGGGCGCTGCCGCCCTTGCTGTCGGTGCAGGCCGCCACGAACAGCACCGGCGCGCCCAGCAGGCCACCCAGGACGCCGCGGCGGCTCCATCGGCCACCGAGCGGACGATCCTGCTTCTCCGGTCCGGTCACTGGGCACTCCCTGCTGCTCGATATCGGGACATTACGGCTACAACCGACGCAATCCGATCCGATGCGGTTCCGTGCGAAATGGTCGAGACCGTACGAGAGTACTCAACATCCCACCAGAACGGACAAACGAACGAAAAAGCCGCCCGCCCCGGACAACTCCGGGGCGGGCGGCGGCAAGGGGGGTGACCCGGACGGGCTACTCCACCTCGTGCTCCTCCCAGGTCTCGTCCTCCGGGTCGTAGTCGGTGATCGCCGACTCCCAGGTGGCCGAGGTCAGCTCGACGCCCGGCACCTCGCCGAGCAGCGCGACCGGGTCGACGAAGTGGGCGAGCGAACCCGACGGGTCCACCTCGATGGCGTCGACGGACTGGGCCCGCTCCTCGTCGTCGAGGTACTCGTCGCTGTCGACCTGGGCCAGTGCGGCGGCCTTCAGGGCCTGCTCATCGGTGATCTCCGCGATGAGCTCTATGGTGAGGCGGACGTAACGCGGCGTGTCCTGCCCGGAAAGATCAGTGCTGGTCATGCCTGCGAGCGTAGGCGAGCGGAGGGCCGCACGGAAACGGGGGCGGCGGGCCCGGATGCCGGGCACCGCGAAATCGCCCGGCGGGCCCGGACGGCGCGGGCCGGGCAGCGCGAAATCCCCCGGCGGGGCCGGGAATGCGAAAGGGCCGGCCCCCGGAGTCCGGGAACCGGCCCTGCCGCCCCCGCGAGCTCCCCCACCCGGGAGTCGCGGAGACGCGCCTTTCGGCGCGATGGGTGGCGCGGGGGCCACCACACCCTGTGGCCCGGCCGAAGCCGGACGGACAGGGGCGGGACGACGGCAGCCCCCGCGCGCAGGACACGGTGGGCCGGGTCAGGGCCGACCGACGTGTCCGTGGTGGCTGCGATGCCGGGGAGCCGCTCCCGACCTCCGCTGCCACCATGCTCGGCGTCTTGCCGTTGACCCATACGATGCCGGACGGTTGTTAACCACGTGATGCGCGGACGTGACGTCGGTGTACCAACCGCCACGGTCGACGGATCCTCACCCGTCCGGCCCGTCGGGGGCCCTGACCGGAGGTCAGTGGCCGGCCCGGCTGGTCAGGTAGGACAGCAGGTCCTGCCGGGTGACGATGCCCTGCGGCTTGCCCTCGACCAGCACCACGGCCGCGTCCGCCTTCTCCAGCACGGCCATCAGGCTGGTCACCGACTCGCCGGAGCCGACCACCGGCAGCGGCTTGGACATCACCCTGTCCAGGGTGTCGGAGAGCTGGATGCGCTGGGCGAACAGGCCGTCCAGCAGCTCGCGCTCGACCACCGAGCCGACCACCTCGCCGGCCATGATGTCCGGGTGCCCGGCGCCGGCCGAGACCACCGGCATCTGGGAGACGCCGAAGTCGCGCAGCACCCGGACGGCCTCCGCGACCGTCTCGGTGGGGTGCATGTGGACGAACTGCGGGATGCCCTCGTGCTCGACGGCGTCCTTGCGGGCCAGCACCTCGCCGATGTGCGCCTCGTCGGCGGCGGTGGGCAGGAAGCCGTAGTCGGCCATCCAGTCGTCGTTGAAGATCTTCGACAGGTAGCCGCGGCCGCCGTCCGGCAGCAGCACCACGACCACGTCGTCCGGGCCGAGCCGGCGGGCCACCTCCAGGGCGGCCACCACGGCCATCCCGCAGGAGCCGCCGACCAGCAGCCCCTCCTCCTTGGCCAGGCGGCGGGTCATCTGGAAGGAGTCCTTGTCGGAGACCGCGACGATCTCGTCCGCGACCTCGCGGTCGTAGGCGGTCGGCCAGAAGTCCTCGCCGACGCCCTCGACCAGGTACGGGCGGCCGGTGCCGCCGGAGTAGACCGAGCCCTCCGGGTCGGCGCCGATCACCTTGACGGCACCCTGGGAGGCGTCCTTCAGGTAGCGGCCGGTGCCGGAGATGGTGCCGCCGGTGCCGACGCCCGCGACGAAGTGGGTGATCTTCCCGTCGGTCTGCTCCCACAGCTCGGGGCCGGTGGAGTGGTAGTGCGAGGCCGGGTTGTCCGGGTTGGAGTACTGGTCCGGCTTCCAGGCGTTCGGGGTCTCCCGGACCAGCCGGTCGGAGACGTTGTAGTACGAGTCCGGGTGCTCGGGCGCGACGGCGGTCGGACAGACCACCACCTCGGCACCGTAGGCCCGGAGCGTGTTGATCTTGTCGGTGGAGACCTTGTCAGGGCAGACGAAGATGCACTTGTAGCCCTTCTGCTGGGCCACGATCGCCAGGCCCACGCCCGTGTTGCCGGAGGTGGGCTCGACGATCGTGCCGCCCGGCTTGAGGGCGCCCGAGGCCTCGGCGGCCTCGATCATGCGCATCGCGATCCGGTCCTTCACCGACCCGCCGGGGTTGAAGTACTCCACCTTCGCCAGCACCGTGGCACTGATTCCGTCGGTGACCTTGTTGAGCTTGACGAGAGGTGTGTTGCCGACCAGATCAATGATCGAGTTGTGGTACCGCACGGGGATCCTCCCGGTCTGTGGCTTCTGTGACTGTGGGTACTGAAAGCCTATGGCCACGGATGGCCGATGGGCGCCGATAGCACGCGGGTCCCTGCGGGTACCTAGGAGTACGGAGCCGCCGCACGAGCCCGTGCGGGGCGTACGCACAAGGGGGTGCCGGATGCCAGGGGCACAGGCGTCGAGGGCCCGGGTGGCCCGCAGGATCGCGACCGCGGCGGCCTACGGCGGTGGCGGACTGGGGCTGCTCGGGGTGGGCGTGGCCGGGCTGCTGCTGACCGAGAGCCGGCTGGCGGTGCGCGCGATCGGCCTGCTGGACGGCGATGCGCCGCGGGCCGACGGGGTGTACGGGGAGGCGTTCCTGGAGCCGGGCGACGTCCGGCCGCCGCTGCGACTGGTCTTCCTCGGGGATTCCACCGCCGCCGGGCTCGGCGTGACGCGCGGGCAGGAGACCCCGGGGGCGCTGCTGGCCTCGGGCCTCGCCTCGGTGGCCGAGCGCCGGGTGCGGCTGCGCAACGTCGCCGTCTCGGGCGCCCGCTCCTCGGACCTGGCCCGGCAGGTCGAGCTGGCACTGCCGTACCGGCCGCAGCTGGCCGTGATCATGATCGGCGCCAACGACGTGACCCGGCGCAGCCCTGCCTCCCAGTCGGTGCGCCAGCTCGCGGACGCGGTGCTGGCGCTGCGCGCCGCCGGCTGCGAGGTGGTCGTCGGCACCTGCCCGGACCTGGGCACCATCAAGCCGGTGCGGCCGCCGCTGCGCTGGGTGGCCCGGCGGGTCAGCCGGCAGCTGGCGGCCGCCCAGACCATCGCGGTGGTGGAGGCGGGCGGCCGGACGGTCTCGCTGGGCTCGCTGCTCGGCCCGGAGTTCGCCGCCCGGCCGGAGATGTTCGCGGCGGACCGCTACCACCCGTCCGCCCAGGGCTACGCGACGGCGGCGATGGCCCTGCTGCCCTCGCTCTGCGCGGCACTGGGCCTGTGGCCGCAGGAGGCAGGACCGGCCGCGCCGGTGCAGGGCGACGCGGTGCTGCCGGTGGCCGTGGCGGCCGCCGCGGCGGCCGGGCAGTCGGGCACCGAGGTGGTCGCGGTCGGCCCCGAGGGCGCCCGGCGCTGGGCCCAGCTGCGGCACCGGCTGCGGCTCGGGCTGCCCGGGGCGGGCAGCACGCCGGAGCCGGAGTCCGCGTCGGCCAACTCACACCCGGGGGCGGGTGACGCCGGAGCTACTTAGCGGTAACTTTCCTCCGAGCGCCCCTCGCGCCCCGCCCTGCCCGGTGGGCGCTCGACACCCAGGACACGCAGCGAGGAGCACACCATGCCCGAAGCCGTCATCGTCAGCGCCGCCCGTTCGCCGATCGGCCGGGCCTTCAAGGGCTCGCTCAAGGACGTCCGGCCGGACGACCTGACCGCACAGATCATCGGCGCCGCGCTCGCCAAGGTGCCCGAGCTGGACCCGCGCCAGATCGACGACCTGATGCTGGGCTGCGGCCTGCCCGGCGGCGAGCAGGGCCACAACCTGGCCCGGATCGTGGCGGTCCAGATGGGCATGGACTACCTCCCGGGCGCCACCATCACCCGGTACTGCTCCTCCTCGCTGCAGACCACCCGGATGGCACTGCACGCGATCAAGGCCGGCGAGGGCGACGTCTTCATCTCGGCCGGTGTCGAGACCGTCTCGCGCAGCGTCAACGGCACCTCGGACGGCATGCCCGGCACCCTCAACCCGTTCTTCGACGACGCGCTCGCCCGGACGGCCAAGCGCGCCGAGGAGGGCGGCGGCGAGTGGCACGACCCGCGCGAGGACGGGCTCGTCCCGGACGCCTACATCGCGATGGGGCAGACCGCCGAGAATCTGGCCGCGCTCAAGGGCGTCACCCGGGCCGACCAGGACGCGTTCGGTGTCCGCTCGCAGAACCTGGCCGAGGCCGCCATCAAGGCCGGCTTCTGGCAGCGCGAGATCACCCCGGTCACCACCCCCGACGGCACCGTGGTCTCCGCCGACGACGGCCCCCGGGCCGGGGTCACCCTGGAGGCCGTCTCGGGCCTCAAGCCGGTGTTCCGCCCCGACGGCACCGTGACCGCCGGTAACTGCTGCCCGCTGAACGACGGCGCCGCCGCCCTGGTGATCATGTCCGACACCAAGGCCCGCGAGCTCGGCATCACCCCGCTGGCCCGGGTGGTCTCCACCGGCGTCAGCGGACTCTCCCCCGAGATCATGGGCTACGGCCCGGTCGAGGCCTCCCGGCAGGCGCTGAAGCGTGCCGGCCTGTCGATCGGCGACATCGACCTGGTCGAGATAAACGAGGCCTTCGCCGCCCAGGTCATCCCGTCCTACCGCGACCTCGGCATCGACCTGGACCGGCTCAACGTCAACGGCGGCGCGATCGCGGTCGGCCACCCCTTCGGCATGACCGGCGCCCGGATCACCACCACGCTGATCAACTCCCTTCAGTGGCACGACAAGCAGTTCGGCCTGGAGACCATGTGCGTCGGCGGCGGCCAGGGCATGGCGATGGTCATCGAGCGGCTCAGCTGACCGCGGCGGGGGCCCGGCCACCCGTTCGGACTCACCGTGCGTAATTGAGGGCCGGATCACACTTCGCGTGCGATCCGGCCCTTCCCGTTGTCGATCCGGCCGGTTTCGTCGACACTCCGGAATCGATCAACTGCACAGCGTAGAACGGTATTACCTAACAATTTGAGGACAAGGAGGAAAGTCACAGACAAATCGGACATCAGCCACTGCAGCATCGGGCTTTCATGCGGCAGTGTGGAGACGTAACCCCGTTCCACTCCTCGCAAGGAGTACGTTCCGTGAGCGCCGTCTACACCGTCCTGCTGCTGATCCTGATCTCCCTGTCGACCGCCGTCCTGTTCCAGCTCCGCCGTGTCGCACGGCGGTTGGACGGGTCGGCCGCCCCCGCCACCACCGCCGGCCCGGCCGTGCTCGACGAGGCCGTCATACGCCGCGCCGTGACCGAGGCCCTCGCGGCCGACCGGGAGCGGGAGATCTCCGAGGCCCGGGCGTTCTGGGCCGAGCAGGAAGCCAGGGCGGCCGAGGACGCCCCGCTGTTCGACGCCCCCTTCACCAGCGTCGGCGAGGAGTGGCCGCTGTTCTTCCCGCGGCCGACCGGACCGGAGGAGGCCGCGGACACCACCGGCAACGCCGGCACCATGGACCCGGCCTTCGGCGAGGCGCTGCGCTCCGCACTGGAGGACCTGATCAACGAGGGCGGCCCGGCCCAGGGCGGCGGCCACCCCGCGATGCCGGCCCACCCCGGGCACGGCGGCGGCGCGGTCCACCCCGCCGACACCGGCGAGGCCCGCGCACGGCGCGAGGCGGACCTGCTCGCCACCGGGCTGGAGGCCGGCCTGCTGGACGCCGAGACCGAGCCGGCCCAGGCGCCGGACCCGCGCCGGCACCCCTCGCACCCCGACTTCATCCCCAGCCCGACCCCGTCCCGCGAGTGGACCGACGACCGGCTGGCCGCCCTCGCCGAGGAGCGGATCGGCCTGACCGACGTCCGCCCCGGCCCGCTCGGCACCCTGGACGTGTACGCCTTCGCCGACGGCACCACGCTCTGCGTGGCCCCCGGCGACCGGGAGGCGGCCTACCGGCTGATCGACGCCGTCCGGGCCGGCGAGGACGTCCGGCTGCTCGGCGGCTCGCGCTTCTCCGGTTCGTACTCGCTGACCTTCTCCACCGACGAGGACACCGTCTACGTGCTGGCCGACCGGGTGGTCGCCAGCATCTGAGCACGGCAGCAGCACCGACCGGGGCCGGTCGGACGCCATGGGGTTACGGCGTCCGACCGGCCCCGGCCGTTGCCGGCTCCGGACCGGCTCCTCGTGGTCAGGCCACCAGCTCGGCCAGGGCCGCCACCTCGGCCAGCGCGGCGGCCAGCACCGCCTCGTCCCCGGTCGCGGCGGCCAGGTCGTGACCGGCCACCGCCAGTTGGTCGCCGACCGCGAAGTCCCCGGCCGCCGGGAACGCCCGCGGCGGCTCGCCCTCCAGCTCCAGGGCGGTGGCGGCCAGCCGCGCGGCCAGCGCCAGGGCGGCGGCCGCGCGGGAGGCGTGGCCGGGGACGGCGCCGCGCAAGCGGCTCTGCGGCATCGAGCGGAACCGGTCGGCCAGCCGGTCGACGGCGGCGGTGAGGGCGAGGGCTTCGGACATGCAGCGAGGCTACCCGCACACGCCGCGGGCCCCGGGAGTACCAGACTCCCGGGGCCCGCGAAGGCGTGCGCCGACGGCTAGTCGTCGCCGCGCAGGATGGCGATCAGCCGGAGCATCTCCAGGTAGATCCAGACCAGCGAGAGGGTCAGCCCGAAGGCGGCCCGCCAGGACTCCCGCTGCGGGGCGCCGCCGCGGATGCCCGCCTCGATCTCGGCGAAGTCCAGCGCCAGGAAGAAGGCACCGAGCGCGATCCCGATCAGGCCCACCACGATGCCCAGCGGGCCGGAGCGCAGCCCCAGGTCCGCACCGAGCATCCAGGCCACCGAGTTGATCATCGTCAGGATCACGAAGCCCATGGCCATCGCGATGCCGATCCGGGCGAAGCGCGGGGTGACCCGGATCCGGCCGCTGCGGTAGGCGATGAGCATCGCGGCGAAGACCGCCGCCGTGCCCAGCACCGCCTGGATGACGATGCCGTCCCACATCGTCTCGAAGGCCTTGGAGATCACCCCGAGCGCGAAGCCCTCCAGCCCGGCGTAGGCCAGGATCAGCGGCGGGCTGACGCTCCGCTTGAAGGTGATCACCAGGCCGACCACGAACGCGACCAGCGAGGCGCCGATCGCCAGCCCGAAGTTGCCCACCGGGACGGTGAACCAGGCCACCGCGCCGGCGGCGACCAGCGTCAGCAGGGTGAGCGCCGTCCGCGCGACCACGTCGTCCATGGTCATCCGGCCGGTGTCCAGCGGGCCCGCCGAGGGCGCCTGGTACAGCTCGGTCAGCTGCTCGCCGGTGAGCTCGCCGCCGTGGGGCTGCTGTCCGTAAGGGTTGTTGGCGTAGGGGTTGTTGGCGTACGCGTTCGCACCGCTGGGCTGCTGCGCGGTGTTGAACCCGGCGTAGCCGGTGTCGCGGGTGAAGGACCCCTCCCGCGAGAAGACCGGATTGCTGCTTCTCATGCTCATTCCCTCCGGGGGGCGGCACGGCACCGCCCACCACCGGACCAGAGTAATGTCTTGGCAAAGGGATGCGCGTACGCCGCGAGGATGATCTCTCACGGCGTCGAGGCGGCGGAGCTGGTGCCCGGAGCCGGACTCGAACCGGCACGGCCTTCCGGCCAAGCAGTTTTAAGCTGCCCGTGTCTGCGTTCCACCACCCGGGCGTGAACCGCTCCCGCCCCTCGTCGGGCCACGCCCTGAGCCTAGTCGCCCGACTCCCCGTTTCGCATGTTCCCGGCCCCGGAAGTTGTCATGCTTCCTTGCCATCTGACGAACCGTTCGCGATCCGGCCAACCGATGCACTGTTATCGGCCACCGGTCGGCCTCAGGGGTCGTGTCATACCGCAGGAGGAGAGTGACGGTCCCGTGTACGCCCAGCGGTGGTGTGACCAACCGTCCGCCGGAGCGACGGAAACCGGGGTGGGCCCGGCAGAGCATGGAGTACCGGTCGAGCCAGCTGCCCGGCCGCCCCGCCCGCCCTCCCGATAGGAGCCCTCCGTGAGCACCATGACCACCACCACCGCCGCAGCCCGGGCGGTGGGCCTCAACAAGGTCTACGGCGAGGGCGAGACCCAGGTGGTGGCGCTGGACAACGTCAGCGTGGCCTTCGGCCAGGGCGAGTTCACCGCGATCATGGGGCCCTCCGGCTCCGGCAAGTCGACCCTGATGCACTGCATGGCCGGGCTGGACACGGTCTCCTCCGGCTCCGCCACCATCGGCGACGTCGAGCTGGTCGGGCTGAACGACCGCCGCCTCACCCAGCTGCGCCGCGACCGGATCGGCTTCGTCTTCCAGGCCTTCAACCTGCTGCCGACCCTGACGGCGCTGGAGAACATCACCCTCCCGATGGACATCGCCGGCCGCAAGCACGACCAGCAGTGGCTGGAGCGCGTGGTCGACACCGTCGGCCTCTCCGGCCGCCTCAGCCACCGCCCCAGCCAGCTCTCCGGCGGCCAGCAGCAGCGGGTGGCCTGCGCCCGGGCGCTGGCCTCCAAGCCCGACATCGTCTTCGCCGACGAGCCCACCGGCAACCTCGACTCCCGCTCCGGCGCCGAGATCCTCTCCTTCCTGCGCAACTCCGTGCGCGAGCTCGGCCAGACCGTCGTCATGGTCACCCACGACCCGGTCGCCGCCTCCTACGCCGACCGCGTGGTCTTCCTCGCCGACGGCCGCATCGTCGACGAGCTCGCCCACCCCACCGCCGACACCGTCCTGGACCGGATGCGCCGCTTCGACGCCAAGGGCCGCACCAGCTGACCCTCGGTCACCCACCGCCCCACCGAGCCCAGGCCCACCGGCCGCAGGCCGCCCACCGACTCCCAGGACGCGACACCCACCATGTACCGCACCGCACTGCGCAACGTGCTGGCCCACAAGGGCCGTCTGTTGATGACCGCGCTCGCCATCATGCTCGGCACCGCGTTCGTCGCCGGCACCATGGTCTTCTCCGACACGCTCGGCCAGGCCATGAAGAACAGCTACTCCAAGAGCTACTCCGACGTGTCGGTGCTGGTGTCCGACCGGGCGGCCGGCGCCCTCGTGGTCCGGGCCGACCAGCGCGGCGAGCAGGGCGCGGCCACCCTCACCGACGCGACCGTGCGGGAGCTCGGCGCACTGCCGGGCGTCCAGCAGGCCCGCGGCGTGGTGTCCGGCTTCACCGGCGTGGCCGACAAGAAGGGCAACCTGATCGGCCAGGCCTGGAGCGCCCAGGGGGCCAACTTCGTCCCCGGCGCGAGCGGCCAGGACTCCCGGTACCCGCTGGTCGAGGGCCGCGGCCCGAAGAGCGGCACCGAGATCGCCCTGGACCGCACCACCGCCGAGGACAACGGCTTCAAGGTCGGCGACACCGTCCGGATCGCCGGCAACGGCCCGGCCGTCAACGCCACCCTCACCGGCGTGTTCACCACCGACGACCCCACCGTCACCTCCGGCGGCACGCTGGTCCTGATGGACACCGCCACCGCCCAGCAGACCCTGCTCACCCCCGGCCGGTACAGCAGCGTGGTGCTGACCGCCAAGCCGGGCGCCGACGAGTCCGCGCTGCTCACCGCCGTCCGCGGCAAGCTCCCCGCGGACACCAAGTTCGCCCTGGAGACCGGCCGTCAGCTGACGGACGAGCAGACCAGGGACATCGCCGCCTCCACCAGCGCGATGAAGACCATGCTGCTGGTCTTCGCCGCGATCTCGCTCTTCGTCGGCATCTTCATCATCGCCAACACCTTCAGCATGCTGATCGCCCAGCGCATCAAGGAGCTCGCCCTGCTGCGCGCGGTCGGTGCCGCCCGCGGCCAGGTCACCGGCTCGGTGCTGGTCGAGGCGCTGCTGATCGGCGCCACCGCCTCGGTGGCCGGCCTGGTGGCCGGCGTCGGGATCGGCGCCGGGATGCAGGCGCTGATCACCACGCTCAGCCCGGGCATGCCCACCGGCTCGCTGGTGATCGCACCGGCCACCGTGATCACCGCCCTGTCGGTCGGCGTGCTGGTCACCGTGCTCTCCGCGGTGCTGCCGGCGGTCCGGGCCTCCCGGATCCCCCCGGTCGCCGCGATGAGCAGTGGCGACCAGCCGACCACCCAGAAGGGTCTGATCGTCCGCAACACGATCGGCTCGCTGATCACGGCCGGCGGCCTGGCGCTGATCCTGGCCGGCGCCCGGGCCGGCAAGGCAGGCGGGCGGTCCATGATCGAGGGCGGTGCGCCGCTCACCATGATCGGCATATTCGTCCTGCTGCCGCTGCTCTCCCGCCCGGTGATCGCCCTGGTGGGCCCGCTGCTCGCCAGGCTGGCCGGCACCCCCGGCAAGCTCGCCCGGCGCAACGCGGTGCGCAACCCCCGCCGGACGGCGGCCACCGCCGCCGCGCTCACCATCGGCCTGACCCTGGTCAGCGCCATGACGGTGCTCGGCGCCTCGGTGAACGACGCGGTCGACCGGTCGGTCACCGGTACCATGAAGGCCGACTACGACGTGGCCATGGCCACCCGCGGCGACCTCTCCCCGGAGCTGGCCAAGGCGATCGCCAAGGCCCCCGGCGTGGCCGCCTCCAGCCCGGTCACCAACGCCTTCTGGACCTTCAACGGCGAGCCCTGGTCGGTCAACGGCTTCGACGCCGACACCTTCGACCAGCTGGTCGCGCCGGGCATGCAGAGCGGCTCGGCCGACTCGCTCAAGCAGGGCAAGGTCCTGATCGACACCGAGGTGGCGAAGAGCGCCGGTGCCTCGGTCGGCTCCACCCTCACGGTGGCCTACGACGACGACCGCAGCGGCACCGTCACGGTCGGCGGCGTGTTCCGCAAGACCGACATGCTCGCCCCGGTCCTGATCGCCGACTCCGGGATCCGCGCGCACCTCGAACAGCCCTACGTCACCGAGATCCTGGTGAAGGGCAAGGACGGTGCGACGGCCGCGCTCAAGCAGTCGGTCAAGGACGCCACCGGCAGCAACCCGGTGATCGAGGTCAAGAGCAAGCAGGACATGCGGGACGAGTCCAGCCGGGCCATCGCCTTCGCGCTGAACATGATGTACGGCCTGCTGGGCATGTCCGTGGTGGTCGCGGTGCTCGGGGTGGTCAACACCCTGGCGATGTCGGTGTTCGAGCGGAAGCGGGAGATCGGCATGCTGCGGGCGATCGGGCTGGACCGGCGCGGGATCAAGCAGATGGTCCGGCTGGAGTCGGTGGTGATCTCGCTCTTCGGCGCGGTGATCGGCGTCCTGCTCGGCTGCTTCCTGGCCTGGGCCTCCAACCGCACCCTGGCCGGTGACCTCCCCGGCCTGGTGACCGTGATCCCCTACGGCAAGATGCTGCTCTTCCTGGCCCTGGCCGGCCTGGTCGGCATGTTCGCCGCCATCTGGCCGGCCCGCCGGGCCGCCAAGCTCGACATCCTGACCAGCATCAAGACGGACTGAACCAGGACGGATTGTCCGGGCGGGCACACCAGAAGGCCCCCGGCCGACCCCCCACGGAGGGTGGGAGTCGGCCGGGGGCCTTCTGCTTCGCCACTTGTTCGGACTTCTGTACTCCGCCCGGTCGCACTGCCGGCTGAGCACCACGGAGGTCGTGGTCCGGCGACACTGCCGGGCGGAGAGCCTCCGACTCGTACCCGGGCGTCAAGGCGCCCGGATCTGGTCGCTTACTTGCTGGCCGCGAGCTCCTTCTCGGCCGGAGCGGCCGGAGCGGCCTGCGCGACGATCTTGGGGGCCGGACCGGCAGCCTCCTGGAACGCCACGAACGGCTTCTCCATCTCGGCAAGGCCCACGGTCTCGCGCTTGAGGAACATCGCCAGCGTCCAGTCGGTGAAGACCCGGATCTTGCGGTTCATGGTCGGCACCCGGCTGCCGTGGTACAGGCGGTGGAACCACCAGGCCGGACGGCCCTTCAGCTTGTACTTGCCGAAGAGGATCGCCACGCCCTTGTGCAGGCCGAGACCGGCGACCGCACCGAGGTTCTTGTGCTTGTACTCGGCCTGCGGGAAGCCGCGCATGCCCGAGATGACGTTGTCACCGAGCACGATCGCCTGACGGACCGCGTGCTGGGCGTTCGGCGGGCACCAGGCGCCCTCGCCGACGGCGAGGTCCGGCACCTGGGCGTTGTCGCCGGCCGACCAGACGTAGTCGAAGCCCTTGACCTGCAGGGTCGGGGCGGTGTCCACGTGGCCGCGCGGGCCCAGCGGGAGGCCGAAGTTGGCCAGCACCGGGTTCGGCTTCACGCCAGCCGTCCACACGATGGTGGAGGCGTCCGCCTCGACGCCGTTCTTCAGCACCACGTGCTGGTCGACGCAGGAGTCCATCGAGGTCTCGATGTAGATCTCGATGTTGCGCTCTTCGAGCTTCTCCTTGGTCCACAGACCGAGGTCCGGGCCCATCTCGGGGAGGATCCGGTTGGCCGCCTCGACGAGGATGAAACGCATGTCCTCGCGGCTGACGGTCTTGTAGATCTTCGCCGCGTCGCGGGCCATGTCCTCGACCTCGGCGATGGTCTCGACGCCGGCGAAACCGCCGCCGATCACCACGAAGGTCAGGGCCTTGCGGCGGATCGCCTCGTCCGTGGTGGACTCGGCCTTGTCCAGCTGCGCCATGACGTGGTTGCGGAGGCTGATCGCCTCCTCGACCGTCTTCATGCCGATGCCGTGCTCGGCGAGACCGGGGATCGGGAAGGTGCGGGAGACCGAGCCGGTCGCGACGACCAGGTACTCGAAGGGCAGCTCGTACGGGTCGCCGGCCGCGGGCTGGATGGTGGCGACCTTGCGGGCGTGGTCCACACCGGTGACCGCACCGGTGAGCACCTCCGCCTTCTTCAGGGCGCTGCGCAGCGGGGCGACGAGGTTGCGAGGCGCGACGTTGCCGCCGGCCGCCTCGGGGAGGAAGGGCAGGTACGTCATGTACGGCCGCGGGTCCACGACCGTGACGGTCGCTTCGCCATAACGCATCTTCTTGAGGATGCGCATCGCGGCATACAGGCCGACGTAACCACCGCCGACAATGAGGATGCGAGGACGCTCCGTGGTGCTCATATCGGAAAGTATCCACCCCCGCCCGGAGCGCCCTTCGTGAGGCCCGTCACAGACCTCTGGACACCCTCTGCTACACTACGCCGCCACATCGGGGGCCCCGACGGTGCGCCTCACGGCCGGATCCGTCGGGCGGTGAGCGCCGCGCGGGCAGCGGCCTCGCTGAGCAGCAACGATCCGGGCCGGACGGGGGTTCCCGGGCATCGTTTCGATTCCATCGGCGATCCGGAGGGCCCGCCTGGGATCCGCTGGAGGATCCGGCGACCCGGCCTTCGGTCCCGCATATCGGACGTAGCGGGCCGGCAGGTGCGTCGAAAGGCTGGATCGCCATGTGAAGAAATTCACGAACTTTCTCGCGACACGCCCCCAAGACCTCGGCCCCGGGGCGGCGGATGCCGTCCCGGGGCCGATTCGGTAAGGGGTGAGTGGGCTCAGGAGGCAATACTCCAGGCGATCCCGTCCAGGATGTCGTGCTCGCTGACCACCAGGTCGGCGGCGCCGGTCCGCTCCATGACCTCCAGCAGCACCAGGGCGCCGGCCGCGATCACGTCGACCCGGCCCGGGTGCATCACCGGGATCGCCGCCCGCTCGGCGTGGGTGGAGCTGAGCAGGCGGCCGGTCACCTCGCGCACCTGGTCGAGGGTCAGCCGGCTGTGGTGGATCCGCTCGGAGTCGTACGCGGGCAGCTCCAGCACGATGCCGGCCACGGTGGTGACGGTGCCCGCGACGCCGACCAGGGTGCCGGCGGCGTCCAGCGGGACGCTCTCGGCGGCCAGGTCCAGCGCTGCCCTGATGTCCGCCTTGGCCCGGGAGATCTGACCCAGCGTCGGCAGCTCGGCGGAGGTGAAGTGCCGCTCGGTCATCCGGACGCAGCCGATGTCCACCGAGCGGGCCGCCTGCACGTCCTGGATGCCCAGCACGAACTCGGTGGAGCCACCGCCCAGGTCGACGACCAGGTAGGGGGTCGGCAGGTCGGTGCCGGCGAGCTCCTTGGTGGCGCCGAGGAAGGACAGGTGGGCCTCCTCCTCGCCGGTGATCACCTCCGGCTCGACGCCCAGGATCTCCCGGACCCCGGCGGTGAACTCCTCGGCGTTCTCGGCGTCCCGGGAGGCGCTGGTGGCGGTCAGCCGGATCCGGTCCGGGCCGACGCCGTGCGCGGTGATCAGCGCGGCGTACTCGCGGCAGGCCGCGAAGGTCCGCTCCAGCGCCTCGGGCGCCAGCCGGCCGGTGCTGTCCACGCCCTGGCCGAGCCGGTTGATGACCATCCGGCGGTCCAGGTCGGTGATCTCGCCGGTCGCGGGGTCCAGGTCCGCGATCAGCAGCCGGATGGAGTTGGTGCCGCAGTCGATCGCGGCAACCCTGCTGACGGTCACTGGTCCTCCCCCTCGACCCGGGCCCGCTTGGCGGCGCGCTCGGCGGCCTTCTGCTCCTTGGCCGCGATCACGGCCTCGTGGTCCTCGGCGGCCGCCCGCTGCTCGGCGACCCGGGCGGCGCTCGCCTCGACCTCGGCCGGGGAGACGCAGGGCCCCTTGGCCCACCAGTCCTCCAGCATGCCGATCGCCTCGTCGCCCAGCGGGTTCACCCCGGGCCCGGCCGCCAGCGAGTGGCCGACCAGCACGTGCAGGCACTTCACCCGGTCCGGCATGCCGCCCGCGCTCGGGAAGCCCTCCAGCACCTCGATCGCGTCCCGCCGCGCGATGTAGTCCTCGTGCGCCTGCTGGTACGCGGCGGCCAGCTCCGGGTCCTCGGCCAGCCGGGCCGTCTGCTCCTTCATCACCCCGTCCGCCTCCAGGGTGCCGATCAGCGAGGCCGCCTTGGGGCAGGTCAGGTAGTAGAGCGTCGGGAACGGGGTGCCGTCCGGCAGCCGGGGCGCCGTCTCCACGACGTCCGGGTTGCCGCACGGGCAGCGGTGGGCGACCCCGCGCAGGCCGCGCGGAACGCGGCCGAGCTGGGCGGCGATGGCGGCGACGTCGGAGTCGGCGACGGGGGTGTGCTCAGTGGTCATCAGCGGTCTGTCTTCGGTGAGGGGCGGGGGTGAGGGGGGTGTGCTTCGGCGGCGGGCGGGGCCGGGCGCGGGGCGGCGTCGGCCAGGTCGACCGACTCCCAGAAACCGGCGTACCAGGGCTTGAAGGCCTTCGCCTGGGTGGCGGGCGCCGCACCGGTCGAGGAGGACTTGACGGTCGCCGAGGGCGACGGGTCCACCGACACGAACGGCGTGTCGCCCGGCAGCGCATAGTGCAGCCGCTCGCGGGCCTGCGCCTTCACGTACTCCGGGTCCTGCCAGCGGGCCCGGTCGCGGGTGAGCTGCTCGACCTGCTGCCGGACCTGCTCGGCCTGGGCCCGCTGCTCGGCCAGCTCGGAGCGCTGCGCGATGAACTGCCGCGCGGGGTAGGCGAGTATCGCCACCAGCGAGCACAGGACGAGCACGAGGACGGTGGCCCGGCTGGTGAACCGCGGCCGCGCCGCGAGCCCCGGAATCCTCCACCTGGCCATCTCGTACCCCTCCTGCGAACACTGGTGCCCCGGCCCCCACCCTACGGGGTGAGGACCGGGGCCCAGGTGCAACGGCCGTGTGTCAGCGGTGCTGGTTACTCCGCCGCCGGCGGTGCTGGTTACTCCGCTGCGCGACCGTGCTGGTTATTCCGCTGCGCGACCGTGCTTGTTACTCCGCTGCGCGGAAGCGGGGGAACGCCCCGCGGCCGGCGTACTCGGCGGCGTCGTCGAGGATCTCCTCGATGCGCAGCAGCTGGTTGTACTTGGCGACGCGCTCGGAGCGGGCCGGGGCGCCGGTCTTGATCTGGCCGCAGTTGGTGGCGACGGCGAGGTCGGCGATGGTGACGTCCTCGGTCTCGCCGGAGCGGTGCGACATCATGCAGCGGTAGCCGTTGCGCTGGGCCAGCTCCACGGCGTCCAGGGTCTCGGTCAGCGAGCCGATCTGGTTGACCTTGACCAGCAGCGCGTTGGCGGTGCCGGACTCGATGCCGCGGCGCAGGCGCTCCGGGTTGGTGACGAACAGGTCGTCACCGACCAGCTGGACCTTGTCGCCGAGCTTGTCGGTCATGGCCTTCCAGCCGTCCCAGTCCGACTCGTCCAGCGGGTCCTCGATGGAGACCAGCGGGTACGCGGCGACCAGCTCGGCGTAGTAGTCGATGAGCTCGGCGGAGGAGATCGCCTTGCCCTCGAACTGGTACGAGCCGTCCTGGTGGAACTCGGAGGCGGCGACGTCCAGGGCCAGCGCGACGTCCTTGCCCGGGGTGTAGCCGGCCTTCTTGATCGCCTCGGTGATGAGGTCGAGCGCCTCGCGGTTCGAGTCGAGGTTCGGCGCGAAGCCGCCCTCGTCGCCGAGGCCGGTGGACAGGCCGCGCTCCTTCAGCACGCCCTTGAGCGTGTGGTAGACCTCGACGCCCCAGCGGACGGCCTCGGAGAAGGACTCCGCGCCGATCGGAGCGATCATGAACTCCTGGATGTCCACGTTGGAGTCCGCGTGCGAACCACCGTTGAGGATGTTCATCATCGGGACGGGCAGCACGTGCGCGTTCGGGCCACCGAGGTAGCGGAACAGCGGCAGGTCGGAGGCCTCGGAGGCGGCGTGCGCGACGGCGAGGGAGACGCCGAGGATGGCGTTGGCGCCGAGCGAGGACTTGTCCGGGGTGGCGTCCAGGTCGAGCATGGCCTGGTCGATCAGGCGCTGCTCGGTGGCGTCGTAGCCGACCAGCTCCGGGCCGATCTGCTCGATGACGGCCAGGACGGCCTTCTCGACGCCCTTGCCGAAGTAGCGGTTCTTGTCACCGTCACGCAGCTCGAGGGCCTCGAACGCGCCGGTGGAGGCACCGGACGGGACGGCGGCACGGCCCGTGCTGCCGTCGTCGAGCCCGACCTCGACCTCGACCGTGGGGTTGCCGCGCGAGTCGAGAATCTCACGGGCTACGACGACATCAATGGACGGCACGAGGCATCTCCTTGCGGAAGCGGGATGTGTTGTCGTTTACGACCAGAGCCTAACCGCACCCGGCGGCCCGGCCGCGCAGACCTCGGCTCCGTCTCACCGTGTGACCTGACTACCCGCCGGTAGTTCACCTGAATGCCCGCAAACCAGGCCACTCCGACCGTTCCGGAGCGGCCCGGCCGCCTCCCGCGGGCCCGCCCGGCGCCCGGGCGGACCCGGGCGCGGGATCGACCGAGGGCGCGGGCTCAGCCCAGCCGCAGGACCTGGCCCGGCTCGATCAGGTCCGGGTCCACACCGACCACCGCCTGATTGGCCTGGTAGAGCCGCTGCCATCCGCCCTCGACGCGCTGGGCCTCGGCGATGGCGGACAGCGTGTCGCCCGGCGAGACGGTGTACGAGCCGGCATCCGGCGGTGCGGCGGCCGGCTCGGGCGCGGCCTGCGATTCGGCGCCCCGCGACGCGTTCTCCCTGGTCGCGGTGGGGCGGCTCGGCGCCGCGTCCCGGCCGGAGCCGTCGGCGTCCGCCCGGGCCGCCGGACCGCCCTTGGCCAGACCGGCCCGCAGCGAGCACACCGGCCAGGCGCCGGGGCCCTGCGCGGCCAGCACCCGCTCGGCGACGGCGATCTGCTGCGACTTGCTGGCCTGGTGGGCCTGGCCCGCGTACTGCGTGCCGCCGAAGGAGCGCCAGGTGCTGGGGGTGAACTGCAGGCCGCCGTAGAAGCCGTTGCCGGTGTTGATGCGCCAGTTCCCGCCGCTCTCGCACTGGGCGACCTTCTCCCAGGTGGAGACGGGTGCGGCGACCGCGGCGCCGGCGGTGAGCAGCGGCAGCGCCAGCCCGGCGCCGGCCACGCCGGCGGCGATGGCCTGCTCGGCCCGGGTCCAGCGACGGTGACAGCCCGTACCGGTGAAGAGCATGTGGTTTCCCTCTCCGAACGCCTGCGAGGTGAGCTGTCGGGTTCGGACCGGGAGGTGGCCCGGCCGCTCGGCGAGTCCAGGAGACGACCTGTGCTCGCCGGCGGCTTCACCCCAAGCCGTCGGGGACGGCAACAAACCTGGGTCCCCCGCCCCTGTCCTTGGTCTGGTCGGCTTCCCGGGTGCGGCGGACAGGATTCGGCGTTCCGCATCCGGGGCCCACGGCTGCGGGCTGCACGGAGGTTAGGCAGATCTGTCGGTCAATCACAAGCTCATATCGCGAACATCACGAGGAAATTACGAACATCGCCAGATCGTCCACCAACCATCTAGGTATGTCCTAGTTGATGACGGTTCTGCTGACGGGCCGACACGCGCGTTCGACACGCCGTCAGGGCGCGTCGCCGCGCGGTCGGGGCCCTTGGCCGTCCGCTCAGGAACGCGGGGAGAAGGTCACCGGAAGTTCGCGCAGACCCCGCATGATCAGACCGCCGCGCCAGCGCAGGGTGGCCGGATCCGCGGCGAGGGAGAGGTCGGGCAGCCGGGTCAGCAGGGTGGCGATCGCGAGCTGACCCTCAAGTCGGGCCAGCGGGGCGCCGATGCAGTAGTGGATGCCGTGGCCGAAGCCGAGGTGCGGGTTGTCCCGGCGGGCGAGGTCGAGGGTGTTCTCGGCGGCGAACCTGGCCGGGTCGCGGTCGGCCGCGGCCAGCACCACCAGCACCGGGTCGCCGACCGGGATGTCCACCCCGCCGATGGTCAGCGGGTGGGTGGCGAAGCGCCAGGTGGCCAGCTCCACCGGGCCGTCGTAGCGGAGCAGTTCCTCCACCGCGGTGGCCAGCAGCCCGCGCTCGCCGCGCCCGATCGACTCCTGGAGCAGGGCCCGCTGCTCGGGGTGGCCGAGCAGCGCGTACATCCCGTTGCCGATCAGGTTGACGGTGGTCTCGAAGCCGGCGAAGAGCAGGATGAAGGCCATCGCCGCGGCCTCGTTCTCGCTCAGGTGCTCGCCGTGGTCACTGGCCCGGATCAACCCGGAGATCAGGTCGTCGCCGAGGTCGGCGCGCTTGCGGTGGATCAGCTCCAGCAGGTACGCGCGCATCTTCTTGACCGCCCGGGCCACGCCGCCGCGCGGGCCGCCGCCGTGCCGGATCATCATGCCGGCCCAGTCCCGGAAGTCGTCCTGGTCCTCGGCGGGCACCCCGAGCAGGTCGCAGATGGCGTAGATGGGGAGCGGGAAGGCGAACTCGTGGATCAGGTCGGCCGTACCCCGGGCCGCGAAGTCGTCGATCAGCCGGTCGGTGAGCTGCTGGACCCTGGGCTCGAACTCGGCGACCCGGCGGGGGGTGAAGGCCTTGGAGACCAGGCGGCGCAGCCGGGTGTGGTCCGGCGGGTCGATGTTGAGCAGGTGGGTCATCAGGTCGGCCTGGCGCTCCCCCGGGATGCCGACCCGGCCGCTGCGGTGGGCCTGCTCGCTGTGGTGCGCCGGATTCTTGGAGAGCCGGCTGTCGGCCAGCGCCTGCCGGGCGTCGGCGTACCGGGTGACCAGCCAGGCGTCCACCCCGCTGGGCAGCGTGGTGCGGTGCACGGGGGCGTGCTCGCGCAGCCAGGCGTACGCGGGGTAGGGATCGGCGGCGAACTCCCACGTGAAGAGCTGCGGCTGGGTGGACTCGACGGATTCCGGCATGTCATGACCGTAACCTTTGCCTGCGCGGGCGTGAGTCTGGTCACCTGAGGGGTAATCCCTGTTGCGGAGGGTCGCTGCGTGCCTACGATCCTCCGACAATCATCTGTGGGCGGCTGTGCCGTGCGGTCCACGGGGTTTCGCTCTGAAGGAGGAGCAGGCCATGCGAGTAGCCGGGGCAGTGGTGGTCATCGCGGTGCTCGGCGGAGGATCGGGGGCCGACCTGGCCCGCCGGTTCGCCGCCGCGGGCGCGGCCGGGCTCCTGATCGCGGATCTCCACCCGGGGGTGGCCGAGGACCTGGCCACCGAGCTCGACCGGCCGGGCTGCCCGGTGGTCGGGGTGAGCGCGGACGTCCACCAGCCCAGCGACGTCGCCGCGCTGGTGGAGACCGCCCGCAAGCACCTGGGCCCGATCGACCTGTTCGCGGTGGCCGGGCCGGACGGCGAGCGGATCGTGGCGCTCGCCGACCTGCCCGACCACCTCGACCCGCTGGCCGAGCTGCTCGCGCTGGTCGGCGAGGCGATCAGCGAGGTCGTGCCGGCCCAGCGCCGGGCGCCGGCTCCGCTGTCGGCCGGCCCTGCGCTGGCGGGGCCACCGGCCTGAGCACGCCGTAGCGCTCGGCCGGCTCCCCGGCGGTGCGGGCCTGCTCCGGCCGGAGCAGGCACAGCAGGGTGTAGAGGAGCGCCGCGGCGCCGAAGGAGACCGGCAGGCTGAGGTCCACGCCCGCGGTCAGTTCGGCCAGCGGACCGACGTACAGCGGGTTGTTGACCCACAGCACGCCCAGCACGGCCCCGGCCAGGAAGGCCGCCACCGCCCGGGGGTTGAGCCCCCGGGTGTACCAGTACCGGCCGGCCGGTGCGTCGGCCGGGGCGAGCTCCACCGGGTGGTACCGGCCCCGGTGCAGCAGGTAGCCGGCGATCAGCACGGCGGCCCACGGCGCCACCGCGGTGAGCAGCAGCGAGACGAACGCGGACATCGAGTCCATCGCGTCGTAGACCACCGCCCCCAGGTAGAGCGCCAGGATCGAGGGCACCGCGACGGCCAGCGTCGCGGTCGCCCGTGAGGTGCGCCAGAACAGCGAGTTGACGGAGAGCCCGGCCGCGTACAGGCACAGGCCGCCCTGCGGGAGGGTGCCGACCAGCCCGAACACCACGATCACCGGGACGCTCCAGCCCGGCACGGCGTCGGTCAGGCCCTGCAGCCAGAGCGGGTCGGTGGGGAAGAAGGTCGTCACGTACGCGCCCACCAGCAGGGCGAGCACGCAGGTGAGGAACATGCTGCCGCCGGCCCACAGCAGTACCGGCCGGTCGCCGCGGCGCCCGGTCATGTAGCGGCTGTAGTCGCCCTGGAAGGTGGCGTACGAGAGCGGCGCCGCCGCCGAGGCGGTGGCGGCCAGCAGCCAGGTGGTCCCCGGGCTGCCGAGGGCGAGCTGCCCGCCCCGGTAACCGGGGTCGAAGCCGGGCGCCAGCACCACGACCAGGAAGAGCAGCATCAGGGCGCCGAGCACGGCGGTGGCCTTGTAGGTGCGGACCAGGGCGTTGTGCCCGAGCGCCGCGACCAGGACCACCGCGACCGCCGCGGCGGGCATCGCCAGGGCCAGCGGGCCGCGGCCGACCGGGGTGCCGATCAGCTCGTGCGCCGCCACCATCACGGCGGTGCCGCCGGTCCAGACCGAGATGGCGAAGAAGCCGATCGCCACCGCGATGGTGATCAGGTTGCCGAGCGCCCGGCCCCGGACGCCGAAGTGCGCGCCGCTGGCCATCGGGTCGTTGAGGCCGGTGCGCAGCCCGAAGCGCACCAGCGGCAGGACCATCAGGGTGCCCACCGCGACCCCGGCCAGGATCGCGGTGCAGGCGGCCCACCAGCCCAGGCCGTAGCTGACCGGCAGCGCGCCGAGCACGACGGTGCCGAAGCAGAACTGGGCGGAGGACCAGATCCAGCCGAACTCGCCGGGTCTGGAGGTCCGTTCGGACTCGGGTATCGGGTCGATGCCGTGCTGCTCGACCTGGGGGCCGCGGGCGGCCCCCAGGTCGGACAGTTCACGGCGGTCCGCCGTCACCTCGGCCCGTCGGCCAGGGCGGCGGCCTCGCGGCTGCCGTCCGAGCCGTCCGCGACCACGGCGACCACGCGCAGCGGGTCGCAGGCCGGGCCGGCGGTGCGCCGGCCGGAGTCGAGGTCGAAGGTCGAGCTGTGCAGCGGGCAGCGGATCCGCAGACTCTGCTCGTCCACGTACCCGAACAGCAGCCGGCCCTTGCGGTGCGGGCAGGCGGCCTGGACCAGCACCCGGCGGCCGGAGAGCTCCACCAGGACCAGCTCCTCCGTCACCTGCCGGATCCGGGTGGGGGCGCCGGCGGTCATGACGCCGCCCCCGACCGGGCCCGGGCCAGCGCGATCGCCGCCTCGTTGGCCTCGCCGACCACGGCACTGGTCAGCGTGACGCCCGCCCAGACCTTGGCCAGGTCCGCGCCGAGCTCCTCGTGGTAGGCACGGATCGCGGAGCGCATCTGGCGGCTGTGGTACTGGTCGATGTAGAGGTGCTCGGTGAAGTACTGGTGGTGCTGGATGCCGAGCCGCTTGGCCGCCTGGGCGAAGCCCTGGAAGCCGTACAGCACGCTGGCCTCGAAGTAGGCGTAGGCGCCGAGGAAGTACTCCGGCGACTCGGCCCGGGCGGCCAGCCAGTGGAACAGGTTGACGTAGGCGAGGCCGGCGGCTCCGGTCCCGTCGATGTAGTCCTCCAGCTCCAGGGACATCCCGAGCTCGGTGAGCAGATCCCGGTAGAGCTGGGAGTGCGCCTGGTCCTCGTTGCCGCAGCCGAGCTCGTCGATCAGCACCCGGAAGACGGCCATGCCCGAGCGGTACGGCAGCCGGGGCACCACCGGCAGCAGCGGCTGGGACTCGATCAGGCCGTCCACCGCGAACTGCGCGACCACGGTCTTGAACTCGTCCAGGGTGGCGGACAGCGCCAGGTAGTCCTGGCTCGGCGGGACCTCCGCCTGCTCCGCGGCGTGCAACTCGCCCAGCGCCTTCACCAGCTCCGCGAGGGAGCCGAACTCCGGTGCGGCTGCCACGTGTTCGGCGGCCAGCCGGCCGATCCAGGCCTCCTCGGCGGCCCGCATCCAGCCGTACTCCTCGGCGGTCGGCAGGCTGCGGTTGAGCCGGAACAGCCGGCGCTGGTCCCGGAGAAGAGCCTGCGCCTCGGTCTCCAGGGTGGCGGTCACCGCTCGGCCACCACGTCCGGGAAGGCGATCACCTGGCGGCGGTGCAGCTCCTGCTTGACGTAGCGGTACCAGTCGTCGCGGAAGATGCCGTACCGCTCGCAGGCCTCGTCGACCCTCTTCTGCACGTCCGGCGCGGGGTCGACCAGGACGGCGTTGCACAGCGCCGGGTCCAGGTTGGCCAGCGGGCCGATCATGCCGGCGATGCCGGGGACGTCGGAGAGCAGGTTCTCCCAGCCCTCGAACACCGGGATGTCCAGCGCCTGCGCCGCCCGCCGGGTGTACTCGGCGGAGCCGCTGGACTCCTTGATCCCGACGATGCCCGGGAGCTCGCAGATCCGCAGCAGGGTGTCCAGCTCGATCTTGTTCCCGGAGACCGCCTCCTCGTTGTAGAGGAAGAGCGGGATCGGCACCGCCTCGCGGATCCGGCGGTAGTGCTGGTAGATCTCCTCCTGCGAGATGTCCGACCGGAACGGGGTGGTCACCACGGCGGTGGCCGCGCCCAGGTCGAGGGCGATTCTGGCTCGTTCGACCACCGCCTCGGTGTCGGGGAGGTGGATGCCGGCCAGCACCGGCAGGCCGTCCGCGTACCTGACCGCGTAGCCGACCATGTCCCGCCACTGGGTCTCGCTCAGCTTCCAGCCCTCGCCGGAGCTCAGCGCCGGCATCAGGCCGGTGACCTCGGAGCGGATCGAGGAGATCAACCGGGCCACGCTCGCCTCGTGGACCCGGCCGTCGGCATCCACCGGGGTGACCAGCGGAGCGATGGTTCCGGAGTACGTCATGACTTCTCCTCTGGTCCGGAGTGCGGCACGCGCAGGGCGAGCGAGTCCTGGTAGAGCGGCTCCAGCAGGCCGGGGAAGACCGGCTCACTCGCCGGCGGCCCCAGCACCGTGACCGGCAGGCCTGGGCGGCCCAGCAGCTCCGGATCGGCGGTCACCAGGGTGCCGCCGCGGTTGACCACCTGGCCGAGCAGCAGCCGGCGGGTGAGCGGCAGGCCGGCCAGCTCCTCGCCGGCGGCCGCCGCGAGGTCGCCCTCCGAGTAGCCGATCCGGTCGATCCGCATGTCGGTGTGGAGGTTGTCCATGAACGGGTAGTACGCGTCCTGGACCTGCCGGGAGTACTGCCAGACCAGGTTGTCGCACCAGCCGACCTGCTCCAGGTTCAGCACCACCCGCTCGCCCAGCCGGCTGACGAAGAACTCCTTGAAGCTCCGCCGGACGGCCTCGTCGCTGCTGTGCATCGCCATGAAGGCGGTGCCGTCGATGAAGGTCTCAGAGTTGCTCATGACGCTTCAGCACCTCACGCAGCCGCTCCATCGCCGAGGCGAACACCTTGGGCTCCCGGGCCAGCGCGAGGCGGATGAAGCGCTCGCCGCGGCTGGGCTCGTTCCAGTAGAAGAAGGTGCCGGGCAGCACGTACACCTCGGAGTCGTACAGCTCGGCCTGCAGGGCCGAGGCGGTGAGGTGCTCGGGCTTGATCCGGAACCAGGCGACGCTGGTGTTGACCACCGGCGTCTGGTACTCCAGCACCGCGCCGTCCAGCGCCCACTCGGCGGCCCGGCGGTTCTGGGTGATGATCTCGCGGACCGACTCGAAGCCGTCCTCGATGGAGTCCTCGATGTACTGGGTCACCATGTTGAGGACGAACGGGGAGACGTTCAGCAGGACGCTGGTGTGCAGGTTGTAGACGTCCTCGTGGATGTTGCGGCTGGCGGTGATCATGGCGCACTTGGCGTCCTGGATCGGCCAGGTCTTGCCGGTGTCCTCGATCACCATGTAGGTGACGCCGGAGTCCTCCAGGAGCTGGTAGACGTCCACCCGCCCGATCTCCGGGTCGCACAGGGCGAAGGAGGCGAAGCAGAAGTCGATCATCAGCAGCTTGTCGTGGTCCACGCAGTAGCGGATGACCTCGCGGAAGCCGTCCAGCCCCTGCGCGAGCAGGGTGAAGCCGGTCGGGTTGTTCGGGTCGACCAGGTAGATGGCGTCCGTCCGGACGTTGGCGACCAGGCCGTCGTAGATGTCGGCGGTCTTCGCCAGCGTCTGCTCCGGGAGCGCGCTCAGCGGCACCTGCATGTTGCGCAGCAGGTCGGTGAGGTTGTCGAAGCAGGGCTCGATGAGCGAGACGGTCATGTCCCGCCGCTTGAGGTACATCGCGGCGACCATGGTCGCCACGCTGGCCGAGTAGGAGAGCAGCGTCCGACCCATCGCGCGCGCGGTGGGCTGGCGGTGCAGGCGGAAGAAGGCGTCGATGAACTGCGCCTCGAAGTAGGCCTGCTGGTTCTGCTCCGACTCGTACCAGAGCTCCGGCAGCCGGCCCACGATCTTGTCCTGGCTGGCCGACTGGCGCTGGTGGGTGTGCGCATCAGCCAGGTTGAACCTGGTCTTGAGTGCTTCGATCTCGTGCTGGGTCAGGTCCACGAAGGAGCTGACGTCGGAGGTGCTCGTATTCGACATAGCAATATCCCCCTTGCTGCTGATCGAAATGCGGATGATGAAGATTCGATCACCAGATCGGCCTTCGAATCTTCGAACATCACCCTAGAGGAGGTCCGGCTCGCTCGTGGTAACAGAACGATAACTTTGAATTTACATTCAGCCGCCGAGATTGGTTCGTGATGATCGCAAAAAGGCAGCACGAATAGGCACCCCGAGACTCTCGGGATGCCTATTCTTCGGTCGCTATGGAAATTCGCTCCGACCGGTCGGTCAGGCCGTCGCGGCGCGCTGGAGCAGCTCGTCGAAGGCCTTCGGGTCATCGCTCTCGATGACCGGCCAGCCGATGCCGTAGCCGCCCTCCCAGCGGACCTTGATGCCGGGGTTGGCGTGGTCCGTGCCGTCCGGCAGGAACAGGTGCGGGCTGCAGTTCACCCGGTCGGTCCGGGCGATCGCGGCCTGCGCGGACAGCTCGGCGCGGGCCCGGCCGTCGTCCAGCGCCGCCTCCAGCTCGGCGACGTCGACCACCTCGGCGGCCTTGGCGGCCTCCAGGATCACCTTGCGGTTGCTGATGCAGCGGGACTCCGCCCAGAACGCCCGGCGCAGCGCCAGGTCCAGCTGCTCGGCCGCCCGGAAGCTCTGCGCCTTGGCGGCCTGCACCGCTTCCAGGGCCGGCAGCGTGGTGGACGGGTACAGCCAGTCCTTGGCCTGCCAGAGCTGCCAGCCGGCGGCCGGCTCCAGGCTGGCGTTGCGGGCCACCTCACTGTCGGTGCCGGGCCGCGGGCTGGGCGCGTTGTTGAGCAGCTCCAGCGGGAAGGCCCGGTGGTCGAACCAGACCTTCCCGTCCAGGCCGAGCCTGGTCCGGGCGCTGTGCAGGCGGTGCACGGCGATGTGCGCGAACGAACACCAGATGTCGGAGAAGACCGTGATGACGCCCGGCGGCGGGGTCAGATCGGCTTCGGTCATGGGGTGGCTCCTGTCGGATGGTGCGGGTGCGACGTGCGATGCAGGTGTGTTCGGGGGTGCGGACGTGGCCTGCGGGGCCGGCCGGGGCGCGCCGGGCAGGCGGTGCGGGCCGGGGCTCATGACCGCAGGGCGGACTCGGCCTCGTGCGCGACCAGGGCCGCGTCGAGGTCCAGGTCCGCGTCGGCGAACCAGGCGGGGAGCGAGGGGATCTCGGACATCGCCGCGAAGAGGTCGTCCACCCGCCCCTCGACCGTGGGCCCGTGGGCGCTGAGCAGCCGGGCCGGACGCAGCCCGGCGATCTTCGCCAGGCCGCGCCGGAACTTCTCCTCGCCGGCCACCGCCGTCCACGGGGCGATGGCCCGGTTGAGTATCGAGAATCCGGCGAAGAACTCGTCCTCGGGTATTTCGGAGAGGTGCTGGGCGGACTCGGCGACCACCGTGCCGAAACTGTCCGAGCTGTACAGCGTCCCGTCCGAGTGGTCGAACAGCGCGACCGTTCCGGGGGAATCGTAGGTCGGTGGACGATGGAAGCTGATCGTCCGGTCGGGGAGTTTCCAGGTGCCTCCCGGATTGACCGTCACCACTCGCTCACCGGGGATGTGGAATTCCTCGCCCAGCCGGGTCAGCGATATCGGGTTGGTGATCAGCCGGGCCTGCGGCGCGGCCTCCAGGATCGCCGGCAGGCTGCCGGTGTGGTCGCGGTCGTCGTGCGTGACCACCACCCAGCGCAGGTCGGCCGGATCGATCAGCGACCAGAGCGCCTCCTGGAAGGCGGCCCGGTCCACCGGCATGCCGGTGTCGACCAGGAACGGCTCGGCGCCGCGGACCAGGAAGGCGTTGACCGCCTGCAGGCCGAGCCCGGGGATCGGCAGGTCCGACGGGATCACCTGGATGTCGGGACCGGCCTGGTAACTGTCTCTCATGGGATGGACCTCCGAGCTGGACGTCGACGGGACGGGCCGTCAGGACAACACCGGGCGGTTCAGGACAGCTGGATCGCGAGCGAGCCGCCGATCAGGCAGACCAGGCCGATCAGCCGGGTGGAGTTGAGCGCCCGCTTCGGCAGCCGGAACAGCCCGTTGTGGTCGATCACCGCGGAGGTGAGCTGCTGCCCGGTGACGGTGAGCGCGACCGTCACGGCCGCGCCGATGCTGGGGATGAGCATGAAGGTGCCGGTCACGTAGGCGGCCGCGCAGGCGCCGCCGAGCCAGCCCCACCAGGGCATCTTCTTCAGCGGGGCGACCTTCGGGGCCGGCGTGCGGTTGGTGAACCGCAGGGCCAGCAGGACCACCGCGATGGTCACGGTGGCGACCGTGAAGCTGATCGCCGCGACGGTGATCGGCGCGTTCAGGTCGGCCCGCAGCTTGGCGTTGATGGCGCCCTGGATCGGGAGCACCCCGCCGGCCACGATGCCCAGTGCCAGCCAGCCCACCCGGGCGGCGCCGGTCAGCTGCGCGGCGCCGGGCGCGGCGCCGGCGGCCGCCTTCAGCTGCCCCCGGACGATCACCACGATGCCGGCCAGCACGGCGATGGCGCCGAGCACGATGCCGATCCCGAGGGGCTTCTTCTCCAGCCCGAACAGGCCGAGCAGGTCGATCCCGAGCGAGGCGAACATCTGGCCGGTGACGAAGAGTCCGACGCTGACCAGGGCTCCCAGCCGTGGGAAGAGCAGGATGCCGCTGGTGATGTAGAGCGGGCTTGCCAGGCCGCCGAGCAGATGCCAGGTGTCGACGCCCGAGAGCTTGCCCAACGCGCCCAGGGTGCCGAAGACGGCGGCGATGATGATCAGGATGCCGGTGGCGACGCTGAGCTGGACGGTGGAGGCCCCGTACGGGGTCCCGACCGCGGAGTTCAGCTGCAGGTTCACCGACGCCTGGACGGCCAACAGGCAGCCGACCAGCAGGGCCACGGCGAGCAGCGCGCTGTGCATGACCTCGTCCTCTCGAAGGTAAGCGGACAGTGTGTCCATTTAGAGTACACGCCAACGCCCTAAGTGGACAGTCGCCTCAGTTTCTCCGGAGTCGGGTAGTAAGCTCGAAGACATGCACAGCGGGCAGCACCGACGCGATCTGGCCATGACAACAGGCCTGCCGGTCCCTTCCCCGGCGCAGGCGAAGCCCCGTGAGCGGGCCGACGCCGCGCGCAACCGCGCCCAGATCCTGGCCGCCGCCGAGGAGTTGTTCGCCACCAGAGACCCGGCGACCATCACCATGGACCAGCTGGCCAAGGCCGCCGGCGTCGGCCGCGCCACGCTCTACCGGCGCTTCCCCGACCCGGCCGCCGTCGCGGTCGCGCTCCTGGACGAGCACGAGTACCGGCTGCAGGAGCAACTGCTCAGCGGGCCGCCGCCGCTGGGGCCCGGCGCACCCCCCGGGGAGCGGCTGGCGGCGTTCTACGTGGCCGCGATCGACCTGCTGGAGCGTCATCTCCCGCTGGCGCTGGGCGCCGAGACCGGCCCGGCCCGGTTCACCTCCGGCGCGTACGGCTTCTGGCGGGTGCACGTGCGCACCCTGCTGGTCGACGCCGACGTGCCCGATCCGGACGCCCACATCGACCTGCTGCTGGCCCCGCTGGCGCCGGAGCTGTACGACTTCCAGCGCAACCGGATGGGGCTGAGCAGCGAGCGGATCATCGCCTGCGTGGCGGGCATGGCCCGCCGCTTCATGCGGTAGGCCCGCGGCCGGCGGGCTGTGCGGGCGGTTGCCCGCGGACCCCGCAACGGCGGGCGCCCACCCACGGTGGCACGGCCGCGGGCGGGCGCGAGGGGGTGTTCGCGCGGTTCCCCGCGCCCCGGGAGAGCAGGTCAGACGGGGAGGCCTTCGGCGGTGCGGACCGCGGCGCGGTAGCGGCGGGCGGCGGCGCGCAGCGCGGCGTCGACGTCCACGCCCGCGTCGTAGCCGCGCTGGGCGACGGCCAGCAGGAGGGCGCCGGCCGACTCCTCGGTCAGCTCCGCCGGGAGCTCCCAGGGCTGGTCCGGCACCCCGGTGAAGTCCGCGCGCCGCACCCGGGAGACCAGCTTGGCCGCGTAGGCGAGCGCGGGCAGGCCGGCCGGTACGCCGTCCAGCACGGACTCGCGCTGCTTCTCGGCGGCCTTCAGCTGCTCCCAGTTGGCCTCCACCTGGGAGGTCTCGGTGGCGTCCACGTCACCGAACACGTGCGGGTGGCGGTACATCAGCTTCTCGACGATGTCCCCCGCGACGTCGTCGATGGAGAACGGGTCCTCGGGGTCCTCCTCGGCGATCCTGGAGTGGAAGAAGACCTGGAGCAGCACGTCGCCGAGCTCCTCGCGGAGCGTCTCCCGGTCGCCCTCCTCGATCGCCTCGACCAGCTCGAAGGCCTCCTCCACCAGGTACTTCACCAGGCTGGCATGGGTCTGCTCGGCGTCCCACGGGCAGCCGCCGGGCGAGCGCAGCCGGTCCATCACGGAGGCCAGGTCCAGCAGCCGCGCCCCCGGCAGGTCGTACGAGCCGGGCAGCAGCTCGATCTCGGGCACCGCCCCGGCCTCCTCCACCGAGATCCGGGCCAGCGCGTCGGTCAGCCCGGGATCCCCGTCGGGGCTGCCCAGCCAGAGCACCGGGGCGGCCTCGACCAGCCGCCGGGCCAGCGCCGGCGCGGTGCCGCGCTCGATCAGCTCCACCTCGACCCCGGCCTGCCGCAGGGCGGGCAGCTGGGGGTGGGCCGGGTCGGCGGCCAGCACCCGGGCGGCGCCGCGCAGCGCCTCCCAGGCGGGCCAGGAGAGCAGGCCGGGGGCCACCCGGTGGGTGGTGGTCAGCAGGGTCAGCTTCGGAGTGTCCACACCACCGAACCTACCGGCCCCGCGCGGGCGCCCGGGATCGGTGGCGGGATCAGTAGAGGGTGCTGTTCTGCGGCAGCCAGTCCTCGGTCGCGTCGGTCAGGCCGATCTGCTGCGGGTCCCAGTGGCCGTAGCGGGGGTTGACCTCGATCCGCAGCGCGGTGCCGGCCGTCACCAGCGCCTTGCGGATCGCCTCGTCGCCGCCCGCCGCGCGCGGGTCCTGGCCGGCGGCGGTGGCGAGCTTCTGCAGGCCCAGCTGCTGCCGGTAGAAGTCGTCGATGCCGACCGCCGGCACGCCCTGCTTGGAGAGCAGCTCGCCCTCCAGCTGCGAGGGGCCGCCGAGCAGCTTGGCGTCGGCGGCCCGGGCCTGGGCGACCTCGGTGTCGCTGACCGAGGCCCCCCGGTCGGCCAGCGCCTTCGCGAGCACCCGGTCCAGCACCAGCTCGGCGACCGTGCGGCGGGCCAGCCCGGCCCGCTCGGCGCGCGGCGCCCCGGGCTGGGCGGCGGTGGCCTCCCGGACCGCGGTGATCTTCGCCTCCACGGCGGCGACGGTGATCCGCTCGTCGCCCACCACCGCCGCGGCACCCTGATGGGCCGGGGCGTTCGCGCAGGCGGTCAGCAGCGCGGCGAGGGAGAGCCCGGCGGCCGTCCTGGCGAGTCGGCGGGCGGCGGAGCGGGTGCGGATCACGTGCGGCCTCCAGTGGTCTGGCTGTGGCTGGTGCGGTCTCCGGTGGTTCTCCTGACAGGGACAGACAATAGGGAGCGCCGCCGCGCGGTGCCAGACCTTGCTCCGAACGGGTCACCCGCCCGTGGCGTACGGATTGCCCGGCACCGGCGGCGGGGTCGGGTGGCCGGTGCCCCGTGGATCGGCCCGGTACGGCGGCCGCGGTGGCGGGGCGGCGGCGCCGGTGCTGCGGTGCGCCCGCAGCCCTTCCAGGTGCCGGCGCAGCCGGAGCACGTCCGGGTGGTGCGGCCCGTGCCGGCGCTCGCGGTCGAGCAGCAGCTCCAGCAGGGCCTGCCAGGCACCCTCGTGGTCCCCGGCGGCGGCCCGGCACAGGCCGATCCGCTCGCGCAGCTCGAAGCCGCGGTCCGGGTCGCCGCCCGGCTGCCCGGCGTGCGCCGCGAGCAGCTCCTGGTACTCGGCGAGCGCCTGGCCGCTGCGGCCGAGCTGTTCGAGGCAGAGCGCGGCCCGGTACCGGTGGTCGAGCACCGCGCCGTCGTACGGCTGACCGGCGGCGGCCAGCAGCCGGTACTCGGGCAGCGCCTCGCCGGGCCGGCCGGCGGCCAGCAGGGTGCGGGCGTAGATGGCCCGGATGGTGTGCACCAGCGGTGCGGCCTCGCCGAGTTCGGCCCGCGCCCGGGGCAGCAGTCCGGCGGCCAGGTCGAGCACCTCGGCGTGCCGGCGGGCCGCGACCAGGTCGGACAGCCGGGCGCAGGCCGCGGTCAGCTCCGCCGGTCCGGCGGCCGGGGGCGGGGTCGGGGTGGGTGCCGGAGCCGGGGTGCGCTCCGGGACCGGGGCCGGTACGGCGGCCATCAGCACCCGGGCCGGGGCCGGGACGGGCGCCGGCGCCGCGGCGGTGCCCGGCTGCGGCTGGTGCGGATGGCGGTACGGCCGGGTCGGATCGGGCAGCGGACCGTAGCCGGGCTGCGGGCCGGCCGCGGGGCCGGGCAGCAGCGGCAGCAGCCGCAGCACGACCTGACGGACGTCGGCCGGGCGGTCGTCGGGCCGCTTGGCGAGCAGGTCGAGGACCAGCGCCTCCAGCCCGGCCGGGACGTCCGGGCGCAGCTCGCGCAGCGGCACCGGTGGATCGTCCACGTGGCGGCGCAGCACCCCGAGGGCGGTGGGCGCGGGGAACGGGGTCTGGCCGCAGAGCATCTCGTGCAGCAGGCAGCCGAGCGCGTACAGGTCGCTGCGCGGGTCGGCGCCGGCGGCCAGGGCCTGCTCGGGGGCCATGTACGCGGGGCTGCCGATCGGGGTGCCGGTCAGGGTCAGCCGGGTGGCGGTGGGGTCGAGCGCGGTGGCGATGCCGAGGTCGAGCAGGATCACCCGGCCGTCCTGGCGGACCATCACATTGCTGGGCTTCAGATCGCGGTGGACCACCGGGACGGCGTGCACGGCGCCGAGCGCGCCGCAGATCTGGGCGGCGACGGCGGCCGCCCGGTCGACCGGCAGCGGGCCCTCCTCGGCCAGCAGGTCGGCCAGGCTCAGGCCGGGCACCCGCTGCATCACCAGGTACAGCTCGCCCTGGTCCTCGCCGGCGTCGAAGACCGCGACCAGGCCGGGGTGGTCCAGGGCCGCGGTGGTGCGGCACTCGCGCAGGAAGCGGCGGCGCAGCTCGTCGCGGGGGCCGCTGCCGGAGCCCTCGGCGGCGGCCAGCTGGTCGGTGCGCAGCAGTTTCACCGCGACCTCGCGTTCGAGTCTCCGGTCGTCGCCGGCCCAGACCTGGCCCATCCCGCCGTGGCCGATCTTGTCGGTCAGCCGGTAGCGGCCGTCGATCACCCGGCCCCGGGTCATCCGCGGCCCTCCTGGGCCTGCCGGCGGAGCAGCTCGCCGAGCTGCTGGAGGTCGTCGGCGGTGGCCGGTGCGGGTGCGGGCAGCTGCGCGGGCACCGGTGCGGACATCGGCCCGGGCAGCGGCGCGGGCGCCGGCGGCCACCCCGGCGCCGGTGTCGGCCAGGCCGCCGGCATCGCCGGGGCGGCCATCGGGACCATCGCCGCCATCGGGCCCGTCGGGAGCTGCGGGGCCGGCTGCGGACCGGCGGCCAGCCAGACCCGGGCCCGGTCCATCAGCAGGAAGTGCGCGGGCGCCAGCAGCATCAGCACGAACAGGCACAGCCCGCCCAGCACGCTGTACGCACTGCCCCGGCCGTCGTCCGGGCTGAGCCCGAGGCAGACGTAGACGGTGAGCTGCACCAGGCCGAACAGCACGGCCCCGAGCAGGTCGACGGGTCGGCGCCGCCGCACGGCGAGCACCAGCGAGGGCACCATCCCGAGCAGACCCAGCGTCAGCGGCGGGACCAGGCAGTAGAGGACCTTCACGCCCGGGTGGTGCGGGCCACCGGTGGCGGGGGCGGACTGCCCGTACGGGTGGCCAGACATGCGCGCTCCTGTGCGGACGGTTACGGTACGCCGCACACGGTACCGCCACCGGACCCGCACGGCGTCCGGTTCCACGGACCGGGCTCGGCCCGGCCGACGGCACGTCAGTGCGCGGCCCCGGGCGCCAGGGTGCCGGCGGCCAGGCCGTCGGTGAGGTGCTGGGCGAGGGCGCGGGCGAGCGCCGCGGACTGCCGGACCGACTCGTCGAACTCGTCGATCCGGCGGAACGCGGCGCCGAGCTCGCGCTGGCGCTCGATCGGCAGCCGGGGCAGCTCGACCCGGCGGATGTCGAGCCGGGTCACGGTCGAGGCGTAGCTGCTGGCGCGGCGGCCGCTGCCGGTGGCCCGGAGCAGCCCGGCCAGGAAGTCGGGGTCGAGCTGCTCCGGGTCGGGGCGCAGCAGGTGCAGCCGGGGGCCGAGCGCCGCCCCGGCGGTGGGGCCGCCCTCCCGGACCACCCGGGCCGGCTCCCCGCCGAGCGCCGGCACCAGGACGTCGCCGGCGCGGGTGCGCGGTCCGGCCTGGTCCGGCCCGGCGGCGGCGCTCGGCCCGGTGCCCGCGAGCAGGTCCTGGTCGGTGAGCAGCGGGACGGTGCCCGGGCCGGCGGCGGGGGGCGCGCCCTGGCCGGACGAGTGCACCTCCAGCGCGCCGCCGCGGACCAGTTCGCCGACCGTGACCAGTGGCGGGGCGCCCGGCGCGCGGACGCCCGCGACCGCGGGCAGCGCCGTGTCGAGGTCGGCGAGGGCGGCGTAGCGCTCGGCCAGGCGCAGCCGCAGGTGGCCGAGCGACTCGGCGCCCTCGGCCGGGGCGGCGGGCAGGTGCCGGGCGGGCGAGAGGTCGGTCTCGTCGTCGAGCAGGTCGAGCGCGGGGACGGCCCGGTGGACCCCGGGGCGCCCCTCGGGGAGCGCGGCGCCGGTGCGCGCGGCGGTGTCGAAGGCCTGCCAGGCGTCCAGCACGGTGCGCCGCAGCGCCGGCCACTCGATCCGGCCGCGGCCGCCCTCGGCCACCGGGTGGGCGGCGGCCGCGTCCAGCATCAGCACCTGGCGGAAACCGTCGCCGGGGGCCGGGCGGCGCAGCAGCCACAGGTGCAGCGGCACCCCGTACGGCGGGGCCGCGCCGGGCGGCAGGGCGACCACGGCCCGCAGCGCGCCGGAGCGCACCAGCTCGGCGCGCACCCGGCGGCCGGCCCGGCGGGAGGCGACGGTGGGCGGCAGCAGCAGCGCGGTCAGGCCGCCGGTCGCGGTGTGCGCCAGGCAGTGCAGCACCCAGGCGAGTTCGGACTCCCCGCGCGGCGGCACCAGGCCGGACAGCCAGCGGGCGTCGTACTGGAGCTCGTCGTGGCCCCAGTCCCGTTCGTTGTACGGCGGTTGGCAGAGCACCGCGTCGGCGGCCAGGCCGGGGTGGGCGTCGGCGCGCAGGGCGTCGCCGGGGCGCAGGTCGAGGCCGAGCGGTCCGGGCGCCGTGGCCGGGGCGTGCAGGGCGAGCCGGAGCAGGGCGAGCGACGGGTGGACCGGGTCGCGGTCCTGGCCCAGTCGGACGGTGGCCGAGTCGACCGCCAGCAGCAGGGCGCCCAGCCCGCAGGCCGGGTCCAGGACGCTGTCCGGGCGGCCGGCCAGCGCGGCGAGCAGCTCCGCGGCCTCGGGCGGGGTGGGGCTGAGCTGGCGCGGATTGGCCTCGCCGTGCCGGGTGAGCAGCTGCTCGTACGCGGCGGCGGGGCCGTGCTCGGCGGCCAGCGCGGCCAGCAGCCCGGCGAGGTCGAGGAAGGTGGCGCCGGCCAGGTCGGGCAGGGCGAGCCGGTCGGTGGCGGCCGTGCCGAGCGCCTCGGCGGTGCGCTGCCGCAGCGCCCGGGGCAGGGCGGTGGCGCGGCGGAGCTCGGTTCGGGCGGCGAGTTCGGCCCAGTCGGCGGGGGCCCGGTGCAGCAGCAGCAGGAGGGCGCCGGCGGCGGCCAGCGGGGCGGCGGGGTGGCCGTCGGGGTCGCGCAGGGCCTCCAGTCGCTGCCGGACCCGCTCGATCAGCGGGAGTTCGGCGATCTTCCCCTGGCCGCGGAGCCACCCCTCGACCTGGTCGAGCCGGAAGGTGGGGCTGCTCTCGGTGCCGCCGACCGGCTCCGGGAAGTCGGGGTGGCGGCGGCGCCAGTTGCTGACCGCGGCCCGTCCGACGCCGGCCAGCCGGGCGATCTCGGCAGCGGTCACCTCGGGCTGGTCCGGCATCTGGGGTCTCCTCCGTGCGGGCTGTGACCAGACAGCATAGCCAGCGCGACACCCGAGACCTGTTCACACGTGAACAGAGAGGTTTGATGAATCACTGTTGACACGGTTCACAGTCGATGGTGAGATTCAGTCATCGCCGAGCGGCAGACCGCCGGCCGGCGAATCCGACCCACAGGGGAGTCCGTCATGGCCGTCACCGTCACCGCCCGCCGCAGCGCCGCGTTCCTGCTGGGGGCCTCGCTGCTCGTGCTCGGCGCCACCGCCTGCGACACCGGCACCCAGGCGGTGTCCACCGAGGCCAAGCCGTCCGCCTCGGCCCCGGCGGCCGCCGCGGACGGCGGGAGGACCTCGGCCGCGCCCACCGCCGCCAAGGTCGGCGACACCATCGCGCTCAAGGGCTTCGAGAAGGACGACACCGCCGATGTGACGGTGGTGAAGGTGGCGGACAACGCCGAGGGTGAGGACGAGTACACCAAGCCCGCCGACGGCAAGCGCTTCGTCGCCGTCCAGTTCCGGATCAAGGCCACCGGCGCCAAGGGCTACAGCGACAGCCCGTCCAACGGCGCCAAGCTGCTCGACGGCCAGGGCCAGTCCTTCGGCCCGAACTTCGCGGACACCACCGCGGGCCCCGGCTTCTCCGGCGGCGCCGCCACCGTCGCCGCCGGCGAGAGCGCGCTGGGCTTCATCACCTTCGAGGTGCCCAAGGACGTGAAGATCGAGAAGATCCAGTTCGGCCTGAACAGCGGTATGGCCCCGCAGTCCGGCCAGTGGAAGCTGGCCTGACCGCCCCGGGGTGCCGCACAGGCGCCGAAGCGGCCCCAGGCACCGAGGCCTGGGACCGCTGGGACTACTACTGCTACTGCCAGGACCGCTGAAGCCGCCTGTGGGCCGCTACTTCCGCGCCCCCGCCAGGTCGTCGAACATGGTCCCGAGGAACTCCGAGCTCCACGCCAGCAGTTCCCGGCCGACCAGCGGCTTGCCGCCGATCCGCCCGCCGCTGCTCGGCCGCGGCACCAGCAGCTGGGCCGCGGCCGCCTTCACCTGGCTGCGCGGGTAGATCCGGTTCAGCCGAAGTTGCTGCGACTCCCGCAGCTCGACCGGGCCGAACCGGACGAAGTTGCCCTGCAGGGTGATGTCGCCGATCCCGCACCGTCGGGCGTACAGCCGCAGCGCCGCCACCAGCAGCAGGTTCTCCACCTGCTCCGGCAGCTTGCCGTAACGGTCGGTCAGCTCCTCGCGGACCTGGACGATGTCCTCCTCCGAGTTGACCGCCGCGATCGATCGGTAGGCCTGCAACCGCAGCCGCTCGCCGGGGGCGTAGTCGTGCGGCACGTGGGCGTCCACCGGCAGCTCGATCTTCACCTCCAGCGGCTCCTCCTCCGGCGCGGCGCCACCGCCCGCCAGCGAGTCGCGGAACTCCGCCACGGCCTCGCCGACCATCCGCATGTAGAGGTCGAAGCCGACCCCCGCGATGTGGCCGGACTGCTCGCCGCCGAGCAGGTTGCCGGCGCCGCGGATCTCCAGGTCCTTCATCGCCACGTACATACCGGCACCCATCTCGGTGTGCTGGGCGATGGTGGCGAGCCGCTCGTGCGCCGTCTCGGTCAACGGCTTCTCCGGCGGGTACAGCATGTACGCGTAGCCGCGCTCGCGGCCGCGCCCGACCCGGCCGCGCAGCTGGTGCAGCTGGGAGAGGCCGAAGGTGTCGCCGCGCTCCACGATCAGGGTGTTGGCGTTGGAGATGTCGATCCCGGACTCGACGATCGTGGTGGAGACCAGCACGTCGAACTCCTTCTCCCAGAAGTCGACCACCACCTTCTCCAGCGCGTTCTCCCCCATCTGCCCGTGCGCGGTGGCGATCCGCGCCTCGGGCACCAGCTCCTTCAGCCGGGCGGCCGCCTTGTCGATCGACTCCACCCGGTTGTGGATGTAGAACACCTGCCCCTCGCGCAGCAGTTCGCGCCGGATCGCGGCCGAGATCTGCTTCTCGTCGTACGGGCCGACGAAGGTCAGCACCGGGTGCCGCTCCTCCGGCGGGGTGGTGATGGTGGACATCTCCCGGATGCCGGTGACGGCCATCTCCAGGGTGCGCGGGATCGGGGTCGCCGACATGGTGAGCACGTCGACGTTGGCCCGCAGCTTCTTCAGCTGCTCCTTGTGCTCGACGCCGAAGCGCTGCTCCTCGTCGACGATGACCAGGCCGAGGTCCTTGAAGCGGGTCTCCGAGGAGAACAGCCGGTGGGTGCCGATCACCACGTCCACCGAGCCCTCGAACAGGCCCTCCAGCACCGCCTTGGCCTCGCTGTCGGTCTGGAACCGGGACAGCGCCTTCACCACCACCGGGAAGTTGGCGTACCGCTCGGCGAAGGTGGAGAAGTGCTGCTGCACCAGCAGCGTGGTCGGCACCAGGACGGCCACCTGCTTGCCGTCCTGGACCGCCTTGAAGGCCGCGCGCACCGCGATCTCGGTCTTGCCGTAGCCGACGTCGCCGCAGATCAGCCGGTCCATCGGGACGGACTTCTCCATGTCCGACTTGACCTCGGCGATGGTGGTCAGCTGGTCCGGGGTCTCCGCGTACGGGAAGGCGTCCTCCAGCTCGCGCTGCCAGGGGGTGTCCGGGCCGAAGGTGTGGCCGGGGGCCGCCATCCGGGCCGAGTACAGCTTGATCAGGTCGGCCGCGATCTCCTTGACCGCCTTCTTGGCCCGCTGCTTGGTCTTGGCCCAGTCCGCGCCGCCCAGCCGGTGCAGGGTCGGGGCCTCGCCGCCGACGTACTTGGTCACCTGGTCCAGCTGGTCGGTCGGCACGAACAGCCGGTCGCCGGGGTGGCCGCGCTTGGCGGGCGCGTACTCCAGCACCAGGTACTCGCGGGTGGCGCCCTGGACGGTGCGCTGCACCATCTCCACGTACCGGCCCACCCCGTGCGCCTCGTGCACCACGTAGTCGCCGGCCGCCAGCGCCAGCGGGTCGATCGCGTTGCGGCGGCGCGAGGGCATCCGGCGCATGTCCTTGGTGGAGGAGCGCTGGCCGGACAGGTCGGTCTCGGTGACCACGGTCAGCTTGAGCGCCTCGTCCACGAAGCCGTGCTCGATCGAGCCGCAGGACACGTGGACCACGTCCCGGGTCGGGGCCTCGTCCAGGTCGGCGACCAGCCGGGCCGCGATGCCCTCGTTGCCGAGCACCTCGGCCAGCCGGGCGGCGGGGCCGTGGCCCTCCGTCACCATGACGACCCGCCAGTCGGCGGCCAGCCGCTCCTTGGCGTCGGCGATCGCCCGCGCGGTGTCGCCGCGGTACGCCTCGACCGCGTGCATCCCCAGGGTGAGCGTGCCCGGGTCGAACTCCAGGATCTCGTTCAGTGCGGCGTCGCTGGTGGCGAACGGGCTGACCGACCACCAGGGCAGCCCGATCGCGGCGGCGTGCTCGCGCACATCGGCCAGCGACCACAGCGAGGCGGCCGAGACGTCGATCTGCTCGATGTCGATCGGCCGGTCCGCGCCGGCCGCCGCCGCCACCCAGGAGGCCTGCAGGAACTCCAGGCTGGTCGCCACCAGGTCGGCGGCGCGGGTGCGGACCCGCTCCGGGTCGCACACCACGGCGATCGACCCCTGCGGGAGCACGTCGAGCAGCAGCTCCATCTCGTCCACCAGGACCGGCGCCAGCGACTCCATGCCCTCGACCGCGATGCCCTGCGCGATCTTGTCCAGGATCTCGGCCAGCTCCGGGTGCTGCTGGGACAGCGCGGCGGCCCGGGCCCGGACCTCCTCGGTCAGCAGCAGCTCACGGCAGGGCGGCGCCCACAGGCCGTGCTCGGCGATCTCCAGCGAACGCTGGTCCGCGACCTTGAAGTAGCGGATCTCCTCGACGTCGTCGCCCCAGAACTCCACCCGCAGCGGGTGCTCCTCGGTCGGCGGGAAGACGTCCAGGATGCCGCCGCGGACGGCGAACTCGCCCCGCTTCTCGACCAGTTCGACCCGGGCGTAGGCAGCCGCCGCGAGCCCGCGGGCGACCTGCTCCAGATCGTGCTGCTCACCGCGGCGCAGCGCCACCGGCTCCAGCTCGGCCAGCCCCTTGACCTGCGGCTGGAGCACCGAGCGAACCGGGGCGACCACCACCTGGACCGGCCCGGCGGCCGGGTCGTCGGCCCGCGGGTGGACGATCCGGCGCAGCACCGCCAGCCGCCGGCCGACCGTGTCCGAGCGGGGCGAGAGCCGCTCGTGCGGCAGCGTCTCCCAGGCCGGGAACTCGGCCACCGCGTCCGGCGGCAGCAGCGAGCGCAGGCCGGCCGCCAGGTCCTCGGCCTCCCGGCCGGTGGCGGTCACGGCCAGCACCGGACGGCCGCGCTCCCCGGCCGCCCCGGCCAGCGAACGGGCCAGCGCGGCGATCGCGAACGGGCGGGCGGCGGGCGGGCCGACCAGGTCGAGGTGGGGCCGGCGGCCGGTGGCCGCCGCCTCGATGGCCTCGGCGAGGGCGGCGTCCCGTACGACGACATCGAGCAGTCCGGACAGGCTCATGAAGTCTCTTCTTCGCTCCGTGGCTGGAGTGCCCCGAGGCCGGAGACCCCGGCCGGGCAACGCGAACAGCCCGGCACGCGATGCGCCCCGGGGGTGTCCAGCCTACGCCGGAGCACTCCCCCGTACCCTGCGCACCGGCCCCGGGCGAGGTCGGGTGGGTGGGCCACCAGAGATCATGAAGTCGACATACTCCTGTCACTGCCCGTCCATGGTGGCCGCGCAGGATGGTTCTCGTGCCCGCCGCACCCAACCGTGGGGGATGGCTGCAGCGGTGCCGTGCGTACTCCGATGGGGGTCGGGGTACGAGGCCGGGCGGCCCTGGGTGGGGGCGCCCGTGCCCCCGCGCCGGGACCTCGGTGCCCTTTCCTGGAGGGCGCCGAGGGTCTCGGCCCGTCGGCTTTCCGGGCCCGTTTCGGTTGGTTGGGATGATCCCGCTCTGCCCGTTGTGCACGCGTTTCCGCGAAGCCGCCCGCGCTGCCCCCGCGCTCCGTACCCTCATGTGAAGGCGGTGTGGGGCAGCCCTGAACACGGTGTGGGCGTCACCGCGACGGAGGGGGTACTTCAGTCATGCGCGTGGTCATCGCAGGCCAGGGCTACGTCGGACTGCCGCTGGCGGTCCGGGCCGCCGAGGTGGGGCACGAGGTGGTCGGATACGACGTGGACGAGCGCCGGATCAAGCGGCTGGCGGTCGGCGAGTCGTACGTCGAGGACATCCCCGCCGAGCGGCTGCAACCACTGCTGGACAGCGGGGCGTACCTGCCCTCGGCCGATCCGCAGGACGTGGCCGGCTTCGACATCGCCGTCATCACCGTGCCGACGCCACTGCGGGACGGGGTGCCCGACCTCTCGTACATCGAGTCCTCGGCCCGGCTGCTGGCACGTCACCTGCGGCCCGGCGCCACCGTGGTGCTGGAGTCCACCACCTACCCGGGGACCACCGAGGAGCTGCTGGCCCCGCTGCTGGAGGAGGGCTCGGGACTGCGGGCGGGCGAGGACTTCCACATCGGCTACAGCCCCGAGCGGATCGACCCGGGCAATCCGACCTGGAAGCTGGAGAACACGCCCAAGGTGGTCTCCGGCATCACCCCGGCGGCGCTCGCGGCGGTCGACGGCTTCTACGGCGAGCTGGTCGAGCAGACGGTGCCGGTCTCCTCCTGCAAGGAGGCCGAGCTGACCAAGCTGCTGGAGAACACCTTCCGGCACGTCAACATCGCGCTGGTGAACGAGCTGGCGATGTTCGCGCACGACCTGGGCATCGACGTCTGGGAGGCGATCGACGCCGCCTCCACCAAGCCCTTCGGCTTCCTGCGGTTCACCCCCGGCCCCGGCGTCGGCGGCCACTGCCTGCCGATCGACCCCTCCTACCTGTCCTGGCGGGTGGAGCGCGCGCTCGGCCAGTCCTTCCGCTTCGTCGAGCTGGCCAACGACGTCAACAGCCACATGCCCGACTACGTGGTGCGGCGGCTGGTCGAGGCGCTGAACCAGCGCCGCCGGTCGGTGAACGGCTCCCGGGTGCTGGTGCTGGGCCTGGCGTACAAGAAGAACACCGGCGACGCCCGGGAGACCCCGGCGGCGCGGGTGGTCGAACTGCTCACCCGGATGGGGGCGGAGGTCCGCGCGGCCGACCCGCACGTGGTGGTCGGCGTCCACGTCGCCGAGCCGGAGATCCCCGGCCAGCGCACCGCCGAGCCGGACGGCCACGGCGGCGGACCGCTGGCCGGCGTCCGCCGGGTCGAGGCGACGGCGCAGGAGCTGGCGTCGGCCGACGCGGTCATCCTGCTCGCCGACCACGACGAGTTCGACTACGAGGCGGTGGTCGAGCACTCCCGGTACGTCCTGGACTGCCGCCGCCGCCTCACCGGCGCATCGGTCGAGGTCCTCTGACCTCCCCGGCGGGGCGCACGACCAGCCCCCGGGGGCGCGGGGAACCGCGCGAGTCCGGAGGGCTGCGGCGGTAAACCGCTTCCCGACGGACAGCCCCCGGCGCCACGAGTACGGGTGGCACCGGGGCTCTCGTCGAGGATCGGCCAACCGCTGCTGCGGGTCAGCCTCGGCGGACGGTGCGGGGGGCGTCGTAGTCGGAGCCGTCGTCGATGATCACGATCTTGGGGACGATCTTCGTCTCGGGCTCGGGCGCCGCGTCCTGCGGGGTGTCCCGCACGGGTGTCTCCAGCGGGGCCTTGCGGGCCCACGGCGGCGTCTCCGCTGCCGGCAGGGCCTCCGGCCGCGGCGGGGCCGCGGGCGGCGGCACCGCCTCGACCACCGGCGCCGCCCCGGCCGGCGGCAGCGCCGGCTGCGGCTCGACCGCACCCACCGCCGCGCCGGTCAGCGCCGCCAGGTGCGCCTTGATGTGGTCGAGGTGCTTCTGGACCACGTCGAGGCGGCCCGTGAAATCCTCCTGCTCGCGGTCGCTCCCGGCCTGGATCCGGTCGGCCTCCTCCCGCGCGGTCGCCAGCACCCGGTCGGCCTTGGCCTGTGCCTCGGCCTCGATCCGGCGGATCTCGCCGAGCACCGTCTCCCGGTGCTGCTCGGCCTCCCGCAGCTTGCGCTCCGCGGTCGCCGAGATCTTGGCGTCCTCGCCGTCCGCCTTGCCCTCCGCGGCCGCGAACATCTCGTCGGCCCGGCGCCGCAGCTCGGCGAGCTTGCCCTCGGCCCGCTCGCCCGCCTCGGCGGCCTCGACCCTGATCCGGGCGGCGTCGGCGGTGCCGGCGTCCCGGATCTCCCGGGCCTCGCGGTCGGCCTCGGCCCGCAGCCGCTCGGCCTCGGCCCGGGTGCGCTCCTCGATCCGGCGGGCCGCCTCGTCGGCCTCCCGGCGGGTGGTCGCGTCGTGCTCCTCGGCCGCCCGGGCGGCATCCTGGCCAGCGTCGTAGGCCGAGTCCCGGCTGTCCTCGGCGGCCCGCTCGGCGCCGGTCCGCACCGCGAGCGCCTCGGCGTCGGCGATGGCCATCAGCGCGGCCGCCTGCTGGCTCAGCAGACCGTAGTCGGGCTCCGGGGCGTCGGCGGCGGCCTGCACCACCTCGGCGAGCCGGTTCTCCATCTCCCGCAGGCCGGCGCCGAGCACGCTCAGCCGCTCCCAGGCCCGGTCGCGGTCGGTGCTCAGGGCGGCCAGTGTCCGGTCCACCTGCTCGGGTGCGTAGCCTCGCCGGGCAACGGTGAAGCCGGACGGGGAGACGGCATCGCTCATCGGCTCTTCCCTTCGTGCTCGCGGGCTCCGCAGCCCTCATTCAATGTGATCTTCAGGCCCTCGTACTGCCTATCGTCTTGACCTATTTTGCGCAGATACGCTGGAAAGCCAAAGAAGACGAGGCCGTACCGGACCCCGAAGGGGCCGCACCGTCGAGCGGTACGGCCCCCTCCTACCCGGGTGGGGCGGGGTTACATCAGGCCGTCCCAGAACTGCTCGACCAGGACCGACCACCAGCTCTCCGGCGTGTACAGCGCGGCGGGGTCGACCGAGATCAGCTCGGCCTGCAGGTCGGTGGTCCACCGGCCGGCCTGCTCGGGCGTCAGGCCGTACCGCAGCCGCCACATCCGCCCCAGCACCGCCAGGCTGCGGACGAACTCCGGCACCCCGCTGTTGACGAAGCGCGGCGCCTCGCCCGGGCCCTCCAGATCGACGGCGACCACGGCGGCGGTGCCGTACTGGACGCACAGCTGGCGCCCGTAGTCGCTGCCGAGCACCAGGTAGCCGCCGAAGTCCGGGGCGGCCGGGCGGCCGCGCTCGGCGGCCAGCTCGGCCAGCGTCGGGATCGGCCGGCCCTCCTGGGCCTGGGCCCAGAAGAACGGCGCGAAGTCGCGCGGCAGGCCGGCCCACATCAGGGTCGCCGAGACCGGCTCGGGCACCCCCTGCCGGGAGACCGCGCGCTGCTCGAAGCGGAACACGCCCTGGCCGAAGGCCTGCGCCAGCTCACCCGCCAGCTGCTGCGGGGCGAGCGGCGGCAGCTGCGGGATCACCCCGGGCGCCGGCAGCGGCACCCGGACCGGGCGCGGCCGCCGGGGGGCGGCGGCCAGCTGGTGCAGCTGGTCCAGGTGGTCGTTCAGCTGCGCCATCCCGGCCTGCCGGGCCCGCAGGTCGCGGCCGTACGGGACGGTGTGGCTGATCCGCACGTTCGGCCAGGAGGCCTGGACCATCCGCGCGCAGTAGCCGCCCGGCAGGTCGCACAGCTCCAGGTCGGTGTGCAGCTCCAGCACCTGGTCCGGCGGCACGTTCAGGCGCCGCAGCTCCTGCAGGGCCTTCCATTCCGGGTGCGGGGTGCCCGGCTCGCTGCGGTGCAGCAGGGTCTGCTCGGAGCCGTCCGGGCCGCGGTAGCTGATCACGGCCTGGGTGCCCGGGCCGATCGCGGGCAGCCCGGGCACCGCCGGGGCTGCGGGCGGCTGCGGAAGGCCGTGCGGCACGGCCGGCGGCGCCGCCACCGGGGCCGGGGCGGGCACCGCGCCGGCCACCGGGTAGCCGTAGCCGACCGGCGGCGGGGCCACCGGCGGGATGCCGTGGGCCGGGGAGCCCGGCAGGTCGATGGCCGGCGCCAGCTGGGTCGCCTGGTACGCGACCTCGGCCGCGCCGGGCCGGGGCGGCTCGGCCGGCGGCTGTGCACCGCCGCCGGCCAGGTCGGTGGGGACCGGCGGGGGTGCGCCCGGCCCACCGCGCCCGGTGCCGGCCGGACCTCCGCCCGCGGACCCGTGCAGGTCGGTGGGGGGCGGGGGCGGCGGCGCGGTGGGCGCGCTGCGGCCGGTGGCACCTCCGGCCACCGGCTGGCCGCCGGGGCCGGCGCCCAGGTCGGCCGGCGCGGGCGGCGGCGGCGCGGCCGGGCCGGAGCGGCCGAGGCCACCACCGGCCGGGCCACCGGCACCTGGTCCGCCGGCACCCGGCCGGCCCGGAGCACCGGGCAGGCCCAGCAGCCCGGGCGGGCCGTCGGTGGCCAACACGGTCGGCGCGTACTCGATGGCCGGCGCCGGTGGGGCCGGCTGCGGCGGCAGCCCGTCCGGGGTCGCCAGCATGGTGGCCGCGTGCTCGATGGCGGGCGGGGCGGGCGGCGGCGGGAAGCCGGGGGGCGGGGGCAGCGGGACCGGCCGGGCGCCCGGCGGGGGCGGCGGGGCCACACCCGGCTCCGGGGCCCCGGCGAGGAACCCCTCGGGCATCGGCATGGTGGGGTCGGCGGGCGCCGGGCCCGCGGTGGCGGGCAGCGCGACGGTGAGCCCCTCCGAGCCGGCGGGGGCGGCCAGGCCGTAACCGCCCGGCATCGGCACGGTGAGCCCCTCGGAGCCCACCGGCACCGGCGCGGGAGCCGGAGCCTCCTCCCGGGCGGAGGGCGGCGCCAGCATGGTGGGCGCATCGCCCGCGGGCCGGTCGGAGGCCGGCGGCGTGCTCAGCACCGCGGCCCCGGCAGCGGGCGCGGGCTGGGCGGGCGCGGGCTGGGCGGGGACGGACGGCGCGACGGGCGGCGCCGCGGCGGCGGCCGTCTCCGCCGCCAGTTCCGCGGCCTCGGCCGCCAGCGCGTCGGCCCCCGCCTGCTCGAACCACTGCGGCGGGCTGAGCAGGAAGGAGGTCGCCTCGACCGCGCTGGGCACCGGCTTGGCCGCCCCCGCCGGGTTGGGCTCGGCCCGGCTGCCGTACAGCTCCTCGAACTGCCGGACCACCTCGTTCACCGGCAGCGGCGGCCAGAGCGTGCTGGCCCCGCTGTCCCGGGTGATCACCAGTCGGGTGCCGCCGCCCTCGGCCGGGGAGCCGTCCGTACGGTCCTCGGCCCAGCAGACGAAGCCCAGGTCGAACTCGCGCACCCGGACCTCACGGTGCTGGGAGCGCGGCACCCCGCCGTTGATCCACTCCTCGGCGGTCTCCTGAGCCTGCGCGTAGGTCGTCACCACGCCCCGTCCACCCCTTTCTTGCCGGCCACCGGATACCCCGGCATCAGTTCACCGGGACGGCACGGGCGAACCCGCCGTCCACCATCAGCTCCGCCACCGTCTCCAGCTCCGGCGGGCTGCCGGCCAGCCGGAGCAGGAAGGCGTCGAAGCTCTCGCCGCAGGGCAGCAGCAGCCGGGCCACCCGCTCCTCGGGCGGCTCGGGCACGGCCGAGTCCCGGGCGTCGTCGTACGGGCAGAACCAGACCGAGCCGATCTGCTCGCCGCGCACCTTCACCGCCAGCAGCCCGCCCTGGACGTAGCCGACCGCGAGGTAGTCCTTGGTCAGGTGGTCGCGCAGGCACTTGTTGGCGTAGACCAGGTCGTGCACGCCGTACTCGTCACTGAGCGTCAGGAACGGCTGGTCGAGCAGCACGCCGTACGCGACGTCCAGGGCGACCCCGGCCGGGGCGCGGCCGCCGGCCAGCTTGAGGAAGGTGCGGTAGGCGGCGGGCAGCGGGTGGCCGAGCCGCTGCTCGGCGTGCTGCACCTGGTCCTCGGTGACGGCCAGCGGGTCGCCGCCGTCCTTGGCGAGCGGGAAGTGCGCCGGTCGGTGCTCCTGGAGCGGGCGGGTGCCGCGCCGGGAGTGGTCGGCGGTGGAGCGGGCCAGCCCGCCGTGGTGCCGCAGCAGTGCCTTGACCTCGACCGGGATCAGTTCCATCCGGCGCAGGCCTGGGGCGGCCCGGCCGACCACGTGGTGCCAGGTCCAGCCGGCCGGGGTCGCCACGGCGGTCTCCTGGTCGGCCCACAGCGGGTGGCCCTGGGTGTAGAGCGCGGCGTTGGCCGAGACGTAGTCGGTGAGCCGCAGCTCGTCCACGCCGAAGCCCTCGGGCGGGTCGGCCACCTCGGCGGCGGCGGCCGCGTAGGCGCTGAAGTCCGGGTACCCGTACTCGTCCACGCGCACCCCGGCGGGGTGCGCGGCGGCCCGTACCGGATCCGGGAACTGCACCACCTGACCCGCGTACGCCGAGTTGGGCGCGGCGGCGGTGGCGGGCCGACCTGTCGTCATCTGGGTGCCCCCACACTGGCTGAAGCAGATTTGCTGGGCACCAGCGTAGGGGGTGCGGGCGGGGGGACGTCCCCCCGCCCGGGGGGTTGTGACGGGTCAGATCCGGGCCAGCGCCTTGGCCAGGGTCTCCGCCACCCGTGCCTGCGCGTCCTCGGTGATCTGCGGGTACAGCGGGATGGTCAGGATCTCGGCGGCGGCCCGCTCGGTGACCGGGAAGGCACCCTGCGCGTACCCCAGGTGCCGGAACGCGGGCTGCAGGTGGACCGGCACCGGGTAGTGCACCCCGGCGCCGATCCCGTTGGCCTGCAGCTCCGCCAGCACGGTGTCCCGGCCGCGCTCGATCCGCACCGCGTACAGGTGCCAGACGTGCTCGTTGCCGGGCAGCGTGCGCGGCGTGGTCAGCCCGTCCAGACCGGCCAGCAACGCGTCGTAGCGGGCGGCGGCGGCCCGGCGGGCCTCGTTCCAGGCGGGCAGCCGGCGCAGCTTGGCGCGCAGCACCACGGCCTGCAGGGTGTCCATCCGGGAGTTGAAGCCGAAGCGCTCGTGCACGTACTTGCGGCCGGAGCCGTGGTCCCCGATCAGCCGGACCGCGGTGGCCAGTTCCTCGTCGTCGGTGACCACCGCGCCGGCGTCGCCGTAGGCGCCCAGGTTCTTGCCGGGGTAGAAGCTGGTGGCGGAGATCCGGCCCCAGGAGCCGGAGAGCCGGCCGTCCTGCCGGGCCCCCTGGGACTGCGCGCCGTCCTCGACCACCGGGCGCTCGCCCGCCAGGTCGAGCAGCGGCCGCATCGGCGCGAGCTGCCCGTTCAGGTGCACCGGGATCACCGCGGCGGCCCCGGGCAGCGCCTCGGCGACCTCGGCCGGGTCGATCAGCAGGTGCGCGGGGTCGACGTCGACCAGCACCGGCCGCAGCCCGGCCCGGATCACCGCCTCGGCGGTGGCCACGAAGGTGTTGGCCGGCAGCACCACCCCGGCGCCCGCCGGGAGGTCCAGCGCGCGCAGGGCCAGCTCCAGCGCGTCGGTGCCGTTCGCGACGCCGACCGCGTGCCGGACGCCGGAGAACGCCGCGTACTCCTCCTCGAAGGCCGCCACGTCCGGGCCCTTGATGTAGGCGCCGCTGAGCAGCACCCGGTCGAAGCCCTCCCGGACCTCCTCGGCGATCTCGGCGTGGGCGGCTTGCAGGTCGACGAGCGGGATGTCGGTCACCCGAAGGCTCCTCAGCTGGTTGTCCGGCCCTCGGGCCGGGGCGGTTGGACGGCGTCGGTGGGCTGCTGGAGCGGCTCGACCAGCAGCGCGAGCGCGCCGCCGGAGAGGCAGGCGCCGGTGCCGGCGTCCCACTTCCAGTGGTGGCGCGGGCACTCGACCAGTCCGTCGGCGATCACGGCATGGCTCAGGTCCTCGCCGGCGTGCGGGCAGTAGCGCTGGAGCCGCAGGCCGTCGCGCTCGATGGTCTCGGTCCTGGTGCGCTCGCGGACCAGCCGCCGGGTCTGCGCCGGCTGGTGGCCGTAGCGCAGCAGGCTGAGCAGGGTCAGGTCGAAGACGTCCGGATCCCGGTGCAGGCTCAGCCGCATGGACAGCAGCGCCTCCTCCCAGCCGGTCGCGCCGTCCAGGATCGCCCGCAGCGCGCGGGCGGGCACCCGGATCACGTACCCGGGGTCGACCGGTTCGTCCTCCAGCTCGACCCGCTCGGCCAGCTCGCCCAGGGCCAGGCCCCAGGCGGCGCCCTCGGCCTCCAGCCGCAGGCCCGCCCGGTAGTCGGCCAGCAGCGGGCGGTTGAGCCGCTGGAGCCGGGCGAAGTGGGCCTCGATCTCGGCGGCCGCCACCGGTGCCACCTCGCCCGAGTGGTAGGCCTCCCACTCGGCCCGGCGCCGCTCCCGGTAGTCGGCCAGGTAGCCGTCCGGGTCGGTCAGCCAACGGCCGGCCGGGACGGGCGTCGCGGCGGCGGTGTCGGCGGTGTCAACGGCGTCGGCGGCGTCGGCGGCGTCGGCGGCGTCGGCGGCGTCGGCGGCGTCGGCGGTGTCAACGGCGTCGGCGGTGATCAGGGTGCCCGGAGCGGTGCGGATCACCTCGGTGCCGGGGCAGGCCGCGGCGAACTCCGCGGCGACGTCCTCCCAGTGCGGGAAGATCGTCCGCTGCCGGTCGTTGAAGCGCTCCAGCGCCGGATCCAGGAAGCAGGCCGGGCCGGCCGAGGGCAGGTACGCCCGGGCCCCGGTCAGGTGGACCTTGCGGACCAGGGTGTCCATCAGGTCGGCGCGCACGGCGGCGGTCTTCTCCGCCATCGCCCGCGCCGGGTAGTCGTAGGCGTTCGGGTACCACATGGCGCCGGAGTACTGGGCGGCCAGCAGGTCGATGTCGCCCGGGAGTTCGGACATCGGGGTGTTGCAGTCGTTGAGGTCGAGGAAGCGGTAGCCGTCGAGGTCGAGCAGCAGGCCGCTGTCCTCCTTGTGGCTGGTGTCCAGCAGCATGGTGGCCGTGCACCGGGGCCCGAGCCGGTACTGCTCGCGGTGGCCGAGCCGGACCTGCTCGCCGAAGCCGAGCGCGGCCAGCCGCCGGCCCAGCGCCCGGCTGCGGAAGCGCGGCACCAGGACGGTGGTCTCCCGGGACAGCTGGGCCAGCGTCCGCTCGTCGAAGTGGTCCTCGTGGGTGTGCGAGACGTACAGGTAGTCGTACCGCCCGGCGACCGTGCCGGGCAGCAGGTCGCGGTTGTCCGGGTACGGGAACCAGGCCGCCAGGAAGGCCGGGTGGAACCAGGGGTCGATCAGGATCCGCAGGCCCGCGTGCTCGACCACGAAGCCGGCGTGCCCGAGGTGCCTGATCGACGTCCCGGCCGGCAGGGTCACCCGATGGCCTCGCGGAGCGCGGCGACCACCCGGTCCTGCTGGCCCTCGGTCAGGGTGTGGAACAGCGGCAGGATCAGCGAGCGCCGGGTGATCAGTTCGGTGGCGGGCAGCGGCACCCGTGCGGTGCCCTTGTACGGGGCCTCCAGGTGGGCCGCCATGATGCCGCGCCGGGCGGACACCCCGGCGGCCGCGAGCCGGGTGAGCACCTCGGTCCGGTCCGGGGCCTGCTCGGGCAGCAGCAGCCAGTACGCCTGGAAGTTGCCGGTGCCGTGCGCCGGGTCGGTGACCAGCCGCTCGGCGAGCGGTCCGAGCAGTTCCCGGTAGCGGGCGGCCAGCTCGCGCCGGCGCTCGACCATCGCGGGCAGCTTGCGCAGCTGCACCAGGCCGACCGCGGCCTGGATGTCGGTCATCCGGTGGTTGAAGCCGATCTCGTCGTACGTCTCCACCACCCCGGCCCCGCCGCTGGCGGCGTGCCGGTCGGCGGCCGAGACGCTCATCCCGTGCTCGCGCAGCCGCCGCAGCCGGGCGGCGAGTTCGCCGTCCTGGCAGGTGACCATGCCGCCCTCGCCGGTGGTCAGCAGCTTGCGCGGGTGGAAGGAGTAGGCGGCGATCTGCGCGGTGGCACCGGCCGGGCGGCCCCGGTAGGTGGAGCCGGCCGCGCAGGCGGCGTCCTCGACCACGGTGATGCCGCGCGGCTCGGCCAGGGCGCGCACGGCGTCCAGGTCGATCGGCACGCCGCCCTGGTCGACGGCGATCACCGCCCTGGTCCGCCCGGTCAGCGCCGCGGCGACGGTGTCGGCGGTCAGGTTGCCGCTGGCCGGGTCGACGTCGGCGAAGACCGGGACGGCCCCGACGTAGGTGACGGCGTTGGCGGTGGCGATGAAGGAGAGCGAGGGCACCACCACCTCGTCGCCGGGCCCGACCCCGGCACCGATCAGCGCCAGGTGCAGCGCGGTGGTGCAGGAGGACACGGCCACGGCGTGCGGGACGCCGAGGTGCTCGGCGAAGGCCCGCTCGAACTCGGCGACCCGGGGGCCCTGCGCCACCCAGCCGGAGCGCACGGCCGCGGCGGCGGCCTCGGCCTCCTCCTCGCCGAGCCACGGCAGCATCACCGGGATTTGGGGCATCACAGGATTGGTGGTGGACACGCGCTGCTCCGAAGGACGGGACGGGAAGGAGGGGTTACTGCTCGCGCCACCAGGCGACCAGCTGGCGCAGGCCGTCGTCCAGGCCCAGCTCCGGCTTCCAGCCCAGGTCGCGCTCGGCCGCCGAGATGTCCGCCAGGCGCCGGACCACACCGCCGGCCGTACCGCGGGCCGGGCCGTGCTCCACGTCCAGGTCGGTGCGGTCCATCGCGGCCAGCAGCGCGTCGGCCAGGCCCCGCAGCGAGACCTCCGAGGCGCTGGCGATGTTGTAGACCCGGTCGGTGACCGGGGCCTGCGCGGCCAGCAGGTTGGCCCGGGCGATGTCCTCGGTGTGCACGAAGTCCATGGTCTGGAGGCCGTCACCGAAGATCAGCGGCGGCTGGCCGGCGGCGATCCGCTCCATCCAGCGGATGAAGACCTCGGTGTAGCGCCCGTGCACGTCCATCCGGGGGCCGTACACGTTGAAGTAGCGCAGCGCGACGTAGTCCAGCCCGTACATGGCGTGGAAGCTGCGCAGCAAGCCCTCGTTGAACACCTTGGCGGCGCCGTAGAAGGTGTCGTTGTTGTAGGGGTGCTGGCTCTCGGGGGTGGGGAAGGTGTCGGCCAGGCCGTAGACCGAGGCGGTGGAGGAGGCGATCACCTTCTTCACGCCCTTCTCGGCGGCGGCCTCGACCACGTCGAAGGTGCCGTCCACCATGATCTCCAGGGCCAGCCGGGGTTCGGCGGCGCACTGGGTGATCCGGATCGCGGCGAGGTGGAACAGCAGGTCGGTGTCGTCGCCGAGCAGCTCGCGCAGCAGGGCGCGGTCCCGGATGTCGCCCTCGACCATCCGCAGCTGGCCGGGCGCGGCGGCGGCCCGGGCGGGCGCCAGGTTCTCCAGCCGGCCGCGGACCAGGTTGTCCAGCACGATCACCTCGCGGGCCCCGCCCTGGATCAGCTGGTCGACGACGGTGGAGCCGATGGTGCCGGCCCCGCCCGTGACCAGGCAGCGGGAGCCCTCAATGGCGACTGCGTTCATCGGGCGGCGGCCCTTTCCTGAGCGGTGATCAGTTCGATGTCGTCGGCGCCGCCGACCGGTACGGTGGCGCCGCCCAGCTCCAGGCTGCGCGAGGCGGCGTGCAGCAGCTGGAGCACCCGCAGGCCGGAGCGGCCGTCCGTGAGCGGGGCCCGGCCCTCGGTGATGGCCGCGGCGAACTCGCCCATCACGTTGCGCAGGGCCTCCTGCTCGACCAGCGCGGGGGCGACCATGTCGCCCACCCGGTACGAGATCAGCGCGCGGTGCCGGATGGCGTCGGTCAGCTCGTCCGGCGGGGTGAGGTCGACCCCGCGGTCGTGGACGGCCAGGCGGGCCTGCGGGTTGAGGTCGTCCCAGACCAGGGTGCGGCGGGAGCCGCCGATCAGGGTGGTCCTGACCTTGGTCGGGGAGAGCCAGTTGACGTGGCAGTGGGCCAGCGCGCCGTTGCTCAGGCGCACCGTCAGGTACGCGACGCAGGCCCGGCCGGCCCCGATCGGGTCGGCGCCCTGGGCGCTCACCCCGACCGGCTCGACCCCGGGCGGCAGCACGAAGTCCAGGATCGACAGGTCGTGCGGGGCCAGGTCCCAGAGCACGTCCACGTCCGGCTGGACCAGGCCGAGGTTGATCCGGACCGAGTCGAAGAACTGGATGTCGCCGATCTCGCCGCCGTGCACCAGCTCGCGGATCCGCCGCACCACCGGGGTGTAGCAGAAGGTGTGGTCGCACATCAGGACCAGCCCGCGCTCCTCGGCGAGCTCGACCAGCTCCGCCGCGTCGGCCACGGTGGTGGTGATCGGCTTCTCCACCAGGACGTGCTTGCCGGCCTCCAGCGCCGCCCGGACCAGCTTGTAGTGCGCCGCGGCCGGGGTGGCGATCGCCACCGCCCGGACCCGCTCGTCGGCCAGCACCTCGTCGAACGAGGTGGTGGTGCGTACCGTGCTGTACTCGCCGAGCACCCGCCGGGAGCGCTCCTCGTCCAGGTCGCACAGCCAGTGCAGCCGCAGCCCGGCCGTCTGCTGCGCGTTGCGGACCAGATTCGGCCCCCAGTACCCGGCTCCGACCACCGCCAGGCCGATCCGCTCGGCCGGCTGCGACTCGGTCACCCCGGGAGTCGGCACATGCTCACCCGGCGCCTCGTGCGCCACGTCCTTGGACCCGATCGCCACCGCAAGACCCCCCTTGCCCCGGCCCCGGAAGCCTCCTCGCCCCGGCGGCCTCTGCTGCCCGGCGAGGCACGGGTGCAAGCCGCTCTCCCCACGGCCCGACCCCTCTGACCTCGCAGTGGAACGGTACCGGGCACGGCAGTCGAAAATGGCCCGAATCCGGAAACCCGGCGCAGCTCCCGGACGGCGCGGCAGCCTGGAGCACACGCTCCGTACACCGCCGCCGACCGGCGGCGGAGCACCGGGTTCCGCACCCCGGGGCGCCGGGTGTCGGAGGCGTTTGGCAGGCTGTTCCCACCATCCGCGCGCGGGCGCCGTGCGACCCTGGTGGTCACCGTCCGTCAGCAGACCCCCGGCAGCGGAGAACTGCCGATGCACCGAGCACAGCCGAGGAGCAGTCATGGACCAGCCGGAGCCCGGCCCGGGCACACCGGTGCCCGTGCTGCGCCACCAGCGCGACAGCCTATTGCCGGCCGTCGCCGCGGCACTGTCGCTGAAGGGCGGCGAGGTGCACACCCTGGCGGGCGACAAGGCCGGCCGGGCGCCGTTGCTGCACCCGTTGGTGGCCGAGTTCCTGGCCGCGCTGCCGGTCGAGCACCGGGAGCGGTTCCTCGGCCACTGCCCGGAGCCCGCGCTGATCTCGCAGTTCCTGGCGGGCATCGACGCGGGCCGCTCCAAGCGGGCCGCCCGCAAGCCGCTCACCCTGCCGGAGGCCCGCAAGGCGCTCAAGGGCGCCCGGCTGACCACGGTGCGGATCCGCGAGGAGGGCGATCCGGCGCACGGCACCCACGCGCCGCCCTGCCGCTCCTGCGCCCCGCTGCTGGAGCACCTGAACGTGACGAGCGTCGCCGTCGGGCCCGCCGCCCGCTGAGCCGATGCCCGTCCGGCCACCCTCGGCCCCCTGTCCCCCAGTCACCGGAGCACGCCCTGAACCCGACCGCGGTCCGTACCCAGCCCCGTTTCCCGGCCGATGTCGCCGCCGCCCTCAAGCAGGCCGGCTGGCACCCCGGCCGCTGGGAGATCCGTCAGGCCGAGGAGTGGGCGGACGAGTTGGCCGCCCACGACCGGCCGCCCGAGGCCCGGCACGCGGTCTTCCCGGCCGCCGTCGAGGCCTGGGCCGAGTTCGGCGGCCTGTCCTTCGACCTGTCCGGGGCCGGCCGGGCGCAGGCCAGGACCTCGTTCCTGCTGGACCCGCGCTGCGGGCTGCACCAGCCCCGGACGCTGGCCGACCTCGGCCGCGCGCTGGGCACCCGGCTCGCCCCGCTCGGTGAGGAGGCGTTCGGCCAGGCGCTGCTCGCCATCGACGAGTCCGGCCGGGTCTACAGCCTGGACCACACCGGCGAGTGGTTCCTCGGCCACACCATCGACCAGGCCGTCAGCACGCTCGTGCTGGGCCTGCCCCAGCACCGCCTGCGGGCCGCCGAGGACGGCGGCTGATCCGGCGTCGGACGTCCCGACTCGGCCAATCCCCTCCCGCCGGAGCCGCGTTGCCGCCACACTGTGGCGCATCGGACATGTGGAGCTTCCGAGGGGACCACCGGGAGGAATCGCGATGAGCGTCCAGACGGCTGCCGCGCCCACGACCACCGAACCGCCCGGCCCGGCCGCCCGGCGCCAACCGCTGTTCGACAACGCCAAGTTCGCCGCGGTGGCGCTGGTGGTCTGCGCGCACACCTGGATGCCGCTGCTGGAGGTGGACCGGACGGTCGCCGCCGCGGTGCTCACCATCGCGGCGTTCTCGATGCCGGTGTTCATCACCCTGTGCGGCTGGTTCGCCCGGCCCAGACCGGGCCGCCCGCAGGTGGACGGCGCCCGGCTGATCTCCCAACTCGCCGTCCCCTACCTGGTCTTCCAGCTGCTCTACAACCTGGTCGGGATGGCGCTGGAGAAGCGGCTCGCCCCGATCCGGCTGCTGGAGCCGCGCTGGCTCACCTGGTTCCTGCTCTCGCTGCTGGTCTGGCGGCTCAGCGTGCCGCTCTGGACGGCGCTGCGCCACCCGCTGCCGGTGGCGATCCTGATCTCGGCCGGCTCCGGCGCGATGGCCGCCTTCCCCGAGGAGCTGGCGCTCGGCCGCACCCTGGGCTTCCTGCCGTGGTTCGTGCTCGGCCTGGTGCTGCGGCCCGGCCACCTGGCGCTGCTGCGCCGGCCGGCCGTGCGCCGGGGCGCGCCGCTCGCGCTGGCCGCGGTGTTCGCCACGGTCTGGCTGGCCGCGCCCAAGCTGCTCAACCCCGGCTGGGTGGAGTACACCCAGAGCGCCGCCGAACTGCACGTCGGCTACCCGCTCTGGGTCGGCGTCCGGCTCGCGCTGGCCGCGCTGTCGCTGGTGGCCGGCGCCGCCTTCCTGGCGCTGCTGCCCGACCACCGCACCCGGTGGACGGCGCTCGGCGGCGCCTCGCTGTACGTCTACCTGCTGCACGGCCTGCCGCTGAAGCTCGTCCAGGCCTCCGGGATCTACCACGCCCGCGCCCTGCACCACTGGTACACCGCGCTGCCGCTGCTCGGCGCGTGCGCGCTCACCCTCGCCGTGCTGCTGGCCACGCCCGCCGCGGTCCGCTTCTTCGGCCCGCTGGTGCAGCCGCGGCTGGGCGCCCTGCTGACGCCGCGGTCAGCCGAGCCGGTCCACCCGCACGGACAGCCGTGAGGGCAGCACCGCCTCGACCCGGAAGCCACCGTCCTCGGCCGGCCCCGCGCTGAAGCTGCCGCCGATCGCGACCACCCGCTCCCGCATGCCGAGCAGCCCGTTGCCCCCGCTGGGCAGCACGACGGTGTCCCGGCTGCCGTCCGCCGGGGCGTTCGCCACCGCGACCCGGACCCCGTTCGGCAGGTAGGCCAGCACCACCTCGACCCGGGCGCCGGCGGCGTGCTTGTGCGCGTTGGTCAGGCCCTCCTGGACCAGCCGGTACGCGGTCCGCTCGGCCTGCCCCTCGTACGGGCAGCTGTCGCCGCTGACCGTGAGGTCCACCAGCATCCCGGCCGCCCGGGACTGCTCCACCAGCCGGGCCAGCCCGGCCAGGCTGTCCGGCCGCTCGGCCTGCTCCGCGGGCGGCGGCTCGGCCATCCGCAGCACCCCGAGGATCTCGCGCAGCTCGTCCAGCGCCTGCCGGCCGACCTCGCCCATCAGCTTCGCGCTCTGCTGGGCCCGGTCCGGGTCCCGGGGGATGGTCCGCTCCAGGGCGGCGGCGTGCACCACCATCAGGCTGACCCGGTGGGCCACCACGTCGTGCATCTCCCGGGCGATCCGGGTGCGCTCCTCCAGCCGCGCCCGGCGGGCCCGCTCCCTGGCCTGCTCGGCCAGCAGACCGAGCTCGGCCTCCAGGCCGTGGGCGCGGTCCTGCAGCGACTCGACCAGGCGGCGGCGCGCCCCCACGTAAAGCCCGGTGACCACCGGCGGGACGGTCAGCCCGACCGCCACCAGCGCGGCCATCACCACGAACACCCAGGTCGGCGGGAGCGGCGTGGCCGCGTCGCCCTGCTCCGGGGCGTTGATCGCGAACAGCACCATGCCGAAGGTCTCGGCCAGCGCCAGCGCCGACAGCGCCACCACCCGGCGCCGCCGCGACGGCCACTCCCAGGTGGCGGCCAGCGTGTAGAGCGACACCACCAGCAGCAGGATCCCGAACAGCCCGGGCACGAAGACCAGCGCCACCAGCACCGGCACGGCCGGCCAGCGCCGCCGCACCACCAGCGTCGCCCCCGCCAGCGCCCCCGGGACGGCGGCCGCCACCGCGACCCCGACGCCCAGGTGGAAGCGGTCCTGCACCACGCCGTACGCGCCGAAGGCGCACTCCAGTGCGGCCAGCACGGCCAGCACGATGTCCAGCAGCGCACTGCGGCGCCGCTCCCACCACCACAGCGAGTGGGCCGGCCCGCCCCCGTCAGGCGACTTGCTCATGAGGGACAGCCTAAGGGCGGGCCCTGCCCCGGCCCCACCCCGTTACCGACCCGCCTCGTCCCGGTCCGCCCCGCTCCCCCGCCGCGCCGCCGATGTCCGCCATCCGGCCACTTCTCGGACGCGGCACCCGGTGCCACCTATGCTGGTCCGCGACGGACAGCGCGGTCCGCACGCCCCCGGCCCTTCGCTGCGAACGGTGGGGGAGAGCCGTTGCCCGAACCCACCACCACAGGGAGCCAGCCGTGACCGCTCCGGTCCCCACCTCGGCCGACAGCCCGTCCCCGCTCGCCGACGACCCGGTCGCGGCCAACGCCGCGTTGCGCGCCGACATCCGGCGCCTGGGCGACCTGCTCGGCGAGACCCTGGTCCGGCAGGAGGGCCCCGAGCTGCTCGGCCTGGTCGAGCAGGTCCGGCTGCTCAGCCGCACCGACGGCGAGGCCACCGCGCAACTGCTCGCCGAGATCGACCTGGAGACCGCCGGCAAGCTGGTCCGGGCCTTCTCCACCTACTTCCACCTGGCGAACGTCACCGAGCAGGTGCACCGCGGCCGCGAGTTCGCCACCCGCCGGGCCCGCGAGGGCTCGCTGCTGGCGCAGACCGCCGACCAGCTCGCCGAGGCCGACCCGAAGCACCTCGAGGACACCCTGGCCAACCTGGCGGTCCGCCCGGTCTTCACCGCGCACCCGACCGAGGCCGCCCGCCGCAGCGTGCTCAACAAGCTCCGCCGGATCGGCGAGCTGCTGGAGCGGATCCACCGCGAGCACGTCGCCTCCGGCCTCTCCACCGCCGACCCGGTGCGGCACAGCTCGGCCAAGCGCCAGGCCGACCGCCGGCTGGCCGAGGTGATCGACCTGCTCTGGCAGACCGACGAGTTGCGGATCGCCCGTCCCGAGCCCACCGACGAGGCCCGCAACGCCGTCTACTACCTGGACGAGCTCTACCGCGAGGCCGTCCCCGAGGTGCTCGAGGAGCTGCACGAGGAGCTGGCCCGGGTCGGCCTGACCCTCCCCGAGGGCGTCCGCCCGCTGACCTTCGGCACCTGGATCGGCGGCGACCGGGACGGCAACCCGAACGTCACCCCGGCCGTCACCTGGGACGTGCTCAACCTCCAGCACGAGTACGGCATCAAGGACGCGCTGGCCGCCGTGGACGACCTGCGCGCCGCGCTCTCCACCTCGGTCCGGCTCGCCGGCGCCTCCCCCGAGCTGCTGGAGTCGCTGGACGCCGACCTCGCCCTGCTGCCCGAACTGAGCCCGCGCTACAAGCGGATGAACGCCGAGGAGCCCTACCGGCTCAAGGCCACCTGCGTCCGGCTCAAGCTGGAGAACACCCGCGAGCGGCTCGCCGCCGGCACCCCGCACCTGCCCGGGCGCGACTACGTCGGCACCCGCGAGCTGGTCGCCGACCTCAAGCTGATCCAGGACTCGCTGCGCACCCACCGCGGCCAGCTGATCGCCGACGGCCGGCTCGCCCGGGCGATCCGCACCATCGAGGCGTTCGGACTCCAGCTGGCCACCATGGACGTGCGCGAGCACGCCGAGGCGCACCACCACGCGCTCGGCCAGCTCTTCGACCGGCTCGGCGAGGAGGCCTGGCGCTACGCCGACATGCCCCGCGAGTACCGCCAGCGGCTGCTCGGCAAGGAGCTGCGCTCGCGCCGCCCGCTGGCCCCCACCCCGGCCCCGCTGGACGCGGCCGGCGCCAAGACCCTCGGGGTGTTCACCACCATCCGGGAGGGCTTCGAGCGGTTCGGCGACGAGATCGTCGAGAGCTACATCATCTCGATGTGCCAGGGCGCCGACGACGTGTTCGCCGCCGTGGTGCTGGCCCGCGAGGCCGGCCTGATCGACCTGCACGCCGGGATCGCCAAGGTCGGCATCGTGCCGCTGCTGGAGACCACCGACGAGCTCCAGGAGGCCGACCGGATCCTGGACGAGATGCTCTCCGACCCCTCCTACCGCCTGCTGGTCTCGCTGCGCGGGGACGTCCAGGAGGTGATGCTCGGCTACTCGGACTCCTCCAAGTTCGGCGGCATCACCACCTCCCAGTGGGAGATCCACCGGGCCCAGCGCCGGCTGCGCGACGTGGCCCACCGCTACGGCATCCGGCTGCGGCTGTTCCACGGCCGCGGCGGCACCGTCGGCCGCGGCGGCGGCCCCTCGCACGAGGCCATCCTGGCCCAGCCCTGGGGCACCCTGGAGGGCGAGATCAAGGTCACCGAGCAGGGCGAGGTGATCTCGGACAAGTACCTGCTGCCCTCGCTGGCCCGGGAGAACCTGGAGCTGACCATCTCGGCCACCCTGGCCGCCTCCGCGCTGCACACCGCCCCGCGCCAGGCCCCCGAGGAGCTGGCCCGCTGGGACGCGGCGATGGACCAGGTCTCCGAGGCGGCGCACACCTCCTACCGGGCCCTGGTGGAGCAGGAGGACCTGCCGAAGTACTTCTTCGCGGCCACCCCGGTCGACCAGCTGGCCTCGCTGCACCTGGGCTCGCGCCCGTCCCGCCGCCCCGACTCGGGCGCCGGCCTGGACGGCCTGCGGGCCATCCCGTGGGTGTTCGGCTGGACCCAGTCCCGCCAGATCGTGCCGGGCTGGTACGGCGTCGGCTCGGGTCTCGCGGCGGCCCGCAAGGCGGGCCTCGGTGACGTGCTGGACGAGATGCACGGCCAGTGGCACTTCTTCCAGAACTTCCTGTCCAACGTCGCCATGACGCTGGCCAAGACCGACCTGCGGATCGCCCGCCACTACGTCGAGCAGCTGGTGCCGGCCGACCTGCACCACGTCTTCGACCAGATCGTCGCCGAGCACGAGCTGACCCTGAGCGAGGTGCTCCGGCTCACCGGCGAGAGCGAGCTGCTGGAGCACAACCCGGTGCTCAAGCAGACCTTCACCGTCCGGGACGCCTACCTCGACCCGATCTCCTACCTCCAGGTCGCCCTGCTGCGCCGCCAGCGCGAGATGGCCGAGCAGCGCCGCCCGGAGGACCCGCTGCGGGCCCGCGCCCTGCTGCTGACCGTCAACGGCATCGCGGCCGGCCTGCGCAACACCGGCTGACCGCGCCCGGAACGCGGGAGGGGACCGGCCGGTGGCCGGTCCCCTCCCGTCTTCGTGCCCGCCGCGCTCAGTAGGTGGTCGGCCGCCCGGCGCGCCGCCGGCGCAGCCAGGTCGCGGCTCCCCCGGCGGCCACCACCAGGCCGCCGCCGACCGCGTACAGCCCGGCCGAGCCGCCGACCGAGCCGGCCACCGGCGGCACCTGCGGCAGCGGCATCAGCTGGGCGGCGGCCGGCTCCGGCGCCACCGACGGGCCGTCGGTCGCCCCGGCCGCGGACGCTGACCCGCCGGCCAGCGTGCAGGCCGCCAGGCCGAGTACAGCTCCGCCGACAGCGTTCCCCCAGCGGACACGGCGTGACCGAACCACAGTCCTTACCCCCAGAATCGACCCCTCAACCCCTTCGTACAGGACTGACCGTACCGAAGCTTCGGGCGCTCCTGACCGGGTTTCAGCTCCCGTCACCCAAAGCGTTGCACGACCGTTGTGTACCGCGTGCCACCGGAGCGCCAAGGGAACTGACGGCAGGTCAGGCGTTGTAGGTACCCTGGGCGCGCTCCAGGCCCTCCGACAGCAGCGCCTCCACCGCGTCGGCCGCCCGGTCCACGAACCAGTCCAGCTCCTTGCGCTCGGCGGCGGAGAAGTCCTTGAGCACGAAGTCCGCGACCTCCATCCGGCCCGGCGGGCGGCCGATGCCGCAGCGGACCCGGTGGTAGTCGGGGCCGAGCGACTTGGTGAGCGACTTCAGGCCGTTGTGGCCGTTGTCGCCGCCACCGGTCTTCAGCCGCAGGGTCGCGTAGTCGAGGTCGAGCTCGTCGTGGACGGCGACGATGCCGGCGGCCGGCACCTTGTAGAAGTCGCGCAGCGCGGTGGTCGGGCCGCCGGAGAGGTTCATGAAGGTCATCGGCTTGGCCAGCACAACCCGCTGCCCGGCCAGCCGGCCCTCGGCGACCTGGGCCCGGCTCTTGTGCGCCTTGAAGCGGGCGCCGATCCGCTCGGCGAGCAGGTCAGCCACCATGAAGCCGATGTTGTGCCGGTTGCGGGCATAGCCGTCGCCGGGATTGCCCAGCCCCACCACCAGCCAGGGGCCGGTGTACTCCTGTGCCGCCGCGCTCATTTCGCCGCTCTCCGCTCGCCGTCGATGCCGGGTACCCATTATCCGCGCCCCGCCCCGGCCCACCTCGGCCGGGCGCCGTCCACCACGCGGTCCGAACGCCGCTGCCCCGGCCACCCCTCGACGGGGCGACCGGGGCAGCGGTCGAACGGTTCAGCGTGAGGCTCAGGCCTCGGTGCCGGCCTCGGTCTCGGCCTCGGCGGCCTCGTCCTCGGTGACCTCGGCGGCCTGGGCGCCGATGACCTGCAGCACGACGGCGTCGGCGTCGACGGCCAGGGTGGTGCCCTTGGGGAGCTCGATGTCACCGGCGGTGATCGAGGCACCGGCCTCCAGGCCCTCGACCGAGACGGTCACGGACTCGGGCAGGTGGGTGGCCTCGGCCTCGACCGGGAGCGCGTTCAGGACGTGCTCGAGCAGGTTGCCACCGGGGGCCAGCTCGCCCTCGGCGATGACCGGGATCTCGACGGTGACCTTCTCGCCCCGCTTGACCAGCAGCAGGTCGACGTGCTCGATGGTGCGCTTGATGGCCTCGCGCTGGACGGCCTTCGGCAGCACGAACTCGTCCTTGCCGTCGATCGGCACGACCAGCAGGGCGTTCGGGGTCTTGAGGGCCATCATCAGGTCGTGGCCGGGCAGGTTCAGGTGAACCGGGGTGTGGCCGTGGCCGTAGACGACACCGGGGACGAACCCGGCACGGCGGGCGCGACGGGCGGCACCCTTGCCGAACTCGGTGCGGGACTCGGCGGCAAGGCGGATCTCGGACACGACTGCACTCCTCGTAAAAGCTGGCGATGGGTGCAGGCGACAACAGAAAACCGCCGGGCCACACCCTCAAGTACGTTCGGGGGGACGCTCGGCGGCGGATGACGGGTGGTCACAGCCGGGCTGCGGCTGGACCAGCGCGTCGATCACGGATCCGGCACCCGCGTGGGCACACGGCATCCCTCGCCGAGCAGTCTCACGAGTCTAACCTCAGTGCGCGTCAACCATGAAATCGGCCCCCGGAGCCGGGGCTCCGGGGGCCGATTTCATGGCGGCACGGGTCAGTGCACGCCCTCGAACAGGCTGGTGACCGAGCCGTCCTCGAAGACCTCGCGGATCGCGGCGGCGATCGACGGGGCGATCGACAGCGTGGTCACCTTGTCCATCTGGAGCTGCGCCGGGGTCGGCAGGGTGTTGGTGAAGACGAACTCGCTGACCCGCGAGTTCTTCAGGCGGTCCGCGGCCGGGCCGGAGAGCACCCCGTGGGTGGCGGCCACGATCACGTCCGCGGCGCCGTTGTCGAACAGCGCGTCGGCGGCGGCGCAGATGGTACCGGCGGTGTCGATCATGTCGTCGACCAGCACGCAGACCCGGTCCTTGACGTCACCGACCACCTCGGCGGAGAGGATGGTGTTGGCCTGGCTCATGTCGCGGCGCTTGTGGATGATCGCCAGCGGGGCGCCGAGCCGGTCCGACCACTGGTCGGCGACCTTCACCCGGCCGGCGTCCGGCGAGACGATGGTCAGCTTGTCGCGGTCGACCTTGTCGCCGACGTAGTCGCAGAGCAGCGGCAGCGCGAACAGGTGGTCCACCGGGCCGGAGAAGAAGCCCTGGATCTGCGCGGTGTGCAGGTCGACGGCCATGATCCGGTCGGCACCGGCCTGGGCCAGCAGGTCGGCGATCAGCCGGGCCGAGATGGGCTCCCGGCCGAGGTGCTTCTTGTCCTGGCGGGCGTAGCCGTAGAACGGCAGGATCGCGGTGATGCTGCGGGCCGAGGCCCGCTTCAGCGCATCGATCATGATCAGCTGTTCCATGATCCACTGGTTGATGGGAGCCGTGTGGCTCTGCATCACAAAGCAGTCCGCGCCACGCGCGGAATCCAGGAAGCGGACGTAGATCTCGCCGTTGGCGAAGTCCAGCGCCTTGGTCGGGACGAGTTCCGTCCCGAGTTCAGCCGCCACCTCCGCCGCCAGCTCAGGGTGGGCACGGCCGGAGAAGAGCTTCAGCTTCTTCTCACCCGACGTCGTGATCCCGCTCACTGCACCGTCTCCTCGTGTTGCTGCCGCACATGGACCCGCCCGGGCGCACCCGGGCAGGACCCGGGCGGGCAGGTGGACGGGGGAATTGGGAGTACGCCGAGGCGCGGACAGTAGGCCCAGTGGCGCACGTATGTACTCCAGGTTACGCGCCCCGCCGGAAAGCGTCCGCCCCGGGACCACCGGGCGAGACGCCCGCCGGTCCCACCGGGACTACCGCGCCCCACCCGCCTCCGCAGCCTCGGCAGCCTGCGCAGAGGCCGAACCGGGCCGCTTGCGGGCCACCCAGCCGGCGATGTTCCGCTGCTGCGCCCGGGCCACCCCGAGGGCGCCGGCCGGTACGTCGTTGGTCACAACGGAGCCCGCCGCGGTGTAGGCGCCGTCACCGACGGTGACCGGTGCGATGAACATGTTGTCGGAGCCCGTGCGGCAGTGCGCCCCGATCACCGTGCGGTGCTTGTTCACGCCGTCGTAGTTGACCGTGACGGACGCCGCACCGATGTTGCTGCCCTCACCGATGGTGGCGTCGCCGATGTAGGACAGGTGCGGCACCTTGGCGCCCTCGCCCAGCTCGGAGTTCTTGATCTCGACGTAGGTGCCGGCCTTGGCCTTGCGGGCCAGCCGGGTGCCCGGGCGCAGGTAGGCGTACGGGCCCACCGAGGCCAGCTCGCCGATCTCGGCGCCGATCGCCGTGGTGTTGCTCACATGGGCGCCGGCGCCGACCGAGGTGTCGGTCAGCGTGGTGTTCGGACCCACCTCGCAGCCCTCGCCCAGGTGGGTGGCGCCGTGCAGCTGGGTGCCGGGCAGCACCAGCGCGTCCGGCTCGTAGGTCACCTGCACGTCGAACCAGGTCGAGGCCGGGTCGACCACGGTGACGCCGGCGCGCATCGCCCGCTCGACCAGCCGCTGGTTGAGCATCCGGCGGGCCTCGGCCAGCTGGACCCGGTCGTTGATGCCGACGATGTCCCGGAAGTCCCCGGCCACCACGGCGCCGACCCGGTGGCCCGCGGTGCGCAGGATCTCCAGGGTGTCGGTCAGGTACTCCTCGCCCTGCACGTTGTCGGTGCCCAGCCGGCCCAGCGCCTCGGCGAGCAGCTTGGCGTCGAAGGCGAACACGCCCGAGTTGATCTCGGCGATCTCGCGCTGCGCCTCGGTGGCGTCCTTGTGCTCGACGATCGCGGCCACCGCGCCGCTCCCGTCCCGCAGGATCCGGCCGTACCCGGTGGCGTCCGGCACCACGGCGGTGAGCACGGTGACGCCGTTGCCCTGCCCGGCGTGCGCCTCGGCCAGCGCGGCCAGCGTGCCGCCGGTCAGCAGCGGGGCGTCCCCGGTGCTCACGATCACCGTGCCGTCCAGCTGCACGCCGTCGGCGGCCAGCGCCTCCAGCGCGGTGCGCACCGCGTGGCCGGTGCCGTTCTGCTCCAGCTGGACGACCGGGCGGACCCCGGGGTACTCCTCGGCGAGGTGTGCCTGCACCAGCTCGCGCAGGTGGCCGACCACCACCACCAGGTGCTGCGGCCCCAGCTCCTGCGCGGCACTGACCGCGTGGCCCACCAGGGTCCGGCCGCAGATCGGGTGCAGCACCTTGGGCAGGGCCTTGGACTTCATCCGAGTCCCGCCGCCGGCGGCGAGCACGATCACGGCAGCGGTGTGGTTGGCACTCACGCGGGAGGCTCCTCGGTCGATTCACGGTGAGGGAGGGGGTGGCCGGACTCGGCCCGCACGGCCGCGGCCCGGCAGCTCAGAGGATATCCGGGTGCCGGCGGGCGATCGGCCCGCGGCAGCGTACCGGGCGAGGAGGGCAGGGCTCCCCGGGCAGGAATCGAACCTGCGAAGACCAGATTCAAAGTCTGGGCGCCCGTGCCAGCAGAGCAACCGGGGATGGCAAGCACACACTACGGGTTTCAGGCCCTCAGCTCCACCACTATGGCGCTTCCCCGCCACCGGCCCCGGGCGGCCGCGACACGTCTTCCCATCGGAGGCCGCAGAACCTACGATGCCGTAAGTTACGGCTACGTAGGTACCCCGCTTCGCCCCCCAAGGACCGTCATGACCATTCAGGCCGACGAAGCGCGCCCCCAGGCCGCGGACCCCGCCCTCGTACCGCTGACCGCCACCGTGAGCGGGGATCGGCAGGGACTCACCGAGCGCATCACGATAGGGATCTTCATCGCGGTCCCGTTCCTCGCCGTGCTCGCCGCCGTGCCGGTGGCCTGGGGCTGGGGCCTCGGCTGGCTCGATCTGACGATCGCCACGGTGATGTACTTCCTCACCTGCCACGGCATCACCATCGGGTACCACCGCTACTTCACCCACGGCTCCTTCAAGGCCAACCGCGGCCTGCGGATCGCCGTCGCGATCGCCGGCAGCCTGGCCGTCGAGGGCCCGCTGGTGCGCTGGGTGGCCGACCACCGCCGGCACCACAAGTTCAGCGACAAGGAGGGCGACCCGCACTCGCCGTGGCGCTACGGCGAGAGCGTCCCCGCCCTGCTGAAGGGCCTGTGGTGGGCGCACATGGGCTGGCTCTTCGACGAGGAGCAGACCCCGCAGCAGCAGTACGCGCCCGACCTGATCAAGGACCCGGCGATCCGCCGGATCTCCCGGCTGTTCTGGCTCTTCACGCTGGTCTCGATGCTGCTGCCGCCGCTGGTCGGCGGGCTGGTCACGATGTCCTGGCAGGGTGCGCTGACCGCCTTCTTCTGGGGCTCCCTGGTCCGGATCGCGCTGCTGCACCACGTCACCTGGTCGATCAACTCGATCTGCCACGCGATCGGCGCCCGCCCGTTCAAGTCCCGCGACCGGTCCGGGAACGTCTGGTGGCTGGCCGTGCTGTCCTGCGGCGAGTCCTGGCACAACCTGCACCACGCCGACCCCACCTCGGCCCGGCACGGCGTCCTGCGCGGGCAGATCGACTCCTCCGCCCGGCTGATCCGCTGGTTCGAGCAGGCCGGCTGGGCGAAGGACGTCCGGTGGCCCAGTACGGAGCGGATCGCCGCCCGCCGCACCGCATGAGGCGTGCGCTGAAGCATGATGTAGGGGTGAACGGGAGCAACGGAGACAGCGCGGCCGGCCATCACCCCTCGCAGGCACAGGAGGGTGGCCCGGCACCTGTCCGTACCCGCTCCCCGGCCGGTGCGCGCGGTGCCAAGAGCCGCGGGCGGGTCCGGATGACCGGGAAGCAGCGGCGCGAGCAGCTGCTGGAGATCGGTCGCTCGGTCTTCGCCGAGCGTGGCTACGACGGCACCTCGGTGGAGGAGATCGCCGAGCGGGCCGGGGTCTCCAAGCCGGTGGTCTACGAGCATTTCGGCGGCAAGGAGGGGCTGTACGCGGTCGTGGTCGACCGCGAGATGCAGCTGCTGCTGGACATGGTCACCGGGGCGCTCACCGGCGGGCACTCGCGCGAGTTGCTGGAGCAGGCCGCGTTCGCCCTGATGGACTACATCGACACCTCCACCGACGGTTTCAAGATCCTCGTCCGGGACTCCCCGGTGGCCCAGTCCACCGGCAGTTTCGCCTCGCTGATCAGCGACATCGCGGTGCAGGTGGAGGACATCCTGGGCCTGGAGTTCAAGTCCCGGGGCTTCGACGCCCGACTGGCGCCGATGTACTCGCAGATGCTGGTCGGCATGGTCGCGCTCACCGGTCAGTGGTGGCTGGAGGTGCGCAAGCCGCAGAAGGCCGAAGTGGCCGCCCACCTGGTCAATCTGGCCTGGCACGGTCTGGAGGGCCTGGAGCGGCATCCCAAGCTGGTCGGCGACCGGAAGGGCTGACGGCCCTGGGGAGATGGTGACCGTTGACGGTCTTCCTCCTGGCGATCGGTGCCGCCTGCTGCCTCGGGCTCGGCTTCGTGCTCCAGCAGCACGCGGCGCAGCGCGCGCCGCGCGACGACCTGCTGCACTGGCGGCTGCTGCTCGACCTGATGCGGATGCCGGACTGGCTGCTCGGCATCGCCTTCATGATCGGCGGCCAGGTGCTCAGCGCGCTGGCACTGGACCACGGCGAGGTGTCGCTGGTCGAGCCGCTGCTGGCGACCAGCCTGGTGTTCGCCATGCTGCTGGCCCGGGTGCTGACCGGGCAGTCCCTGGGGCGCTCCGGCTGGGGCGGGGTGGTGCTGATCGCGGTCGGGGTGACGGCCTTCATCGTCTCCGGCCGCCCGCAGGGCGGTGAGCCGCCCGAGAGCCAGCTGCGCTACTGGCTGGTCTTCGGCATCGTGGCCGGCCTCGCCCTGATCCTGGTCAGCGCGGCCCGGCGGATGCCGCTGCTGGAGGAGGCCACCCTGCTGGCGCTCGCGGCGGGCCTGCTCTACGGCCTGCAGGACGCGCTCACCCGGTCGGTCTTCGAGAAGCTGGACGTGGACGGCCTGACGGCCGTGCTGGCCACCTGGCAGCCGTACACCATCCTGGCGATCGGCGTGGTCGGGCTGCTGCTGGTGCAGTCCGCCTTCGAGGCGGCGCCGCTGCGGATGTCGCTGCCCGCGCTGACCGCCGCGCAGCCGCTGACCGGGATCGCCTGCGCGGTGGGCTTCCTCGGCGACCAGGTGCGGGTCACCCCGGCGGCGCTGGCCGGCCAGGCGGCCGGGCTGCTGGCCATCGTGATCGGGGTGGTGCTGATCGGCCGGCACCCGGCGATGCCCGGCTCGTCCTGAGGCCCAGGTCGTCCTGAGGCCGGGCCTGCCCTGAGGCCCGGGCCGTGCTGAGGCCCGGGCCGTGCTGAGCCCCGCCGCCGCCGGCTCAGTGGCGGACGGCCACCGCGAAGATCCGGCGGAACGGGAAGACCGTGCCGTGCGGCCCCGCCGGGTAGGCCTCGCGGAGCAGCGCCGCGTACTCGGCCAGGAAGGCCGCCCGCTCGACCGGATCCGCCAGCAGTTCGAGCACCGGGCGCAGCGCGGTGCCCTTGGTCCACTCCAGCACCGGGTCGGGGCCGGGCAGCAGGGTGAGGTAGGTGGTCTCCCAGACGTCGGCGGTGCAGCCGGCGTCGAGCAGGGCCGCCAGGTAGGCGTCCGGCGCCGGGACCCCGGCGCGGATCCGGTCCTCGCCCAGCGCCGCGCGCCAGCGGGGGCTGCGGCGCAGCTCGGCGAGCAGGGTGTGGCTGGGGCGGTCGAAGTTGCCCGGCACCTGGAAGGCGATCACCCCACCGGGCCGCAGCGCCCCGGCCCAGCGCGGCAGCAGGTCGAGGTGGCCCTCCACCCACTGCAGGGTGGCGTTGCTGGCGATCAGGTCGGGGGCGGCCGGGGCCGGGTCGTAGCGCGCCGCGTCGGCGAGCAGGTAGTCGGCGGTGGGCTCGCCCGCGGCGGTGCGGGCGGTGGCGAGCATCTCGGCGGAGGTGTCGATGCCGGTGATGGCCGCGTCGGGCCAGCGCTCGCGGAGCACGGCGGTGGAGTTGCCGGGCCCGCAGCCGATGTCCAGCACGGTGGGGGCCGGCGGGAGCTCGGGGACCCGGGCGAGCAGCTCGTGCAGGGGTCTGGTGCGCTGGTCGGCGTAGCGCAGGTACTGCGACGGGTCCCAGGTGGGCATGGCTACCTCACAAAGTATCTCGACATCAAGATATCTATCCCCAGGCTGCCTTTTGTTATCTCTTGATGTCAAGAGACTTCACATCGACACAACCACCGATACACTGATCGTCATGGAGGACGAGGTCGACCGGCTGGTCGCAGCATGGCGCCGAGAGCGCCCCGACCTCGACGTGGAACCGCTTGAGGTGCTCAGCCGGGTCAGCCGGCTCGCCCGGCACCTGGATCGCGCACGCCGCATCGCCTTCGCCGAGCACGGGCTGGAGCCCTGGGAGTTCGACGTGCTGACGGCCCTTCGGCGGGCCGGCTCGCCGTACCAGCTCTCCCCCGGCCAGCTGCTCACCCAGACCCTGGTCACCTCCGGCACCATGACCAACCGGATCGACCGGCTCACCGGCAAAGGCCTGGTCAAGCGGCTGCCCGACCCGGACGACCGGCGCGGTGTGCTGGTCCGGCTGACCGACGACGGGCGCGACAAGGCCGATCAGGCGCTGGCCGGGCTGCTGGCGCACGAGCGCGAGCTGCTGGCCCGGCTGAGCCCCGACCGTCAGGGCGAGCTGGCCGCGCTGCTCCGCCAGCTCACCGCCCCCTTCGACCAGGCCGGCTGACCGCCCCCTTCGACCAGGCCGGCTGACCGCCCCCTGCGGCGGCCGCCGGCGGCCTCAGAAACCGTCCGGGTACGGGCTGCTCAGGGCCGGGACGGGCGCCACCTCCGGGGTCCGGTAGCCCGGCAGGAGCTCTGCCAGCCGGCTGCGGACCTCGATGTCGGAGTTGACCGCCGCCGCCTCGTACAGGCCGGTCAGACCGCCGGCCAGGTCCTCCGGGACGGCGGAGTGCTCGGCCACCGTGGCGTAGATCCGGCTGTGCACGGTGGGCAGCCGCTCCTCGCGCTCGGAGAACAGCGCCTCGTTCAGCTTCTCCCCCGCCCGCAGACCGGTGTACCGGATCTCGACCTCCTCGGCGGCCATCTGCACCTGCCGGGCGAAGTTGTGCACCAGGTCGACGATCCGCACCGGCTCGCCCATGTCGAGCACGAAGACCTCGCCGCCCTCGGCCATCCGGCCGGCCTCCAGGACCAGGCCGACCGCCTCCTCGATGGTCATGAAGAAGCGGGTGACGTCCGGGTGGGTGACCGTCACCGGCCCGCCGCTGCGGAACTGCTCGGCCAGGACGGACAGCAGTGAGCCGCGCGAGCCGAGCACGTTGCCGAACCGGACGGCGGTGAACACCCCGGTGCCCAGGTTGCGCGCGTCCCGGGCGTTGGCCTGCACGATCAGCTCGGCCAGCCGCTTGCTGGCGCCGAGCACCGAGGTCGGGTCGGCGGCCTTGTCGGTGGAGATCAGGACGAACCGCTCCACGCCGGTGGCGAGGGCCGCCTCCACCAGGTTGTCGGTGCCGAGCACATTGGACTTGACCGCCTCGGAGGGATGGCGCTCCAGCAGCGGCAGGTGCTTGTGCGCGGCCGCGTGGAACACCACCTCGGGCTTGAGGTCGCGGAATATCTGCTGGATCCGCGGGCGGTCCCGGATGTCGGCGATCACCAGCGACTCGTCGGTGAGCAGGGCCTCGCCCCAGATCTCCAGCTGCAGGCGGTGCAGGTTCGACTCGTCGTGGTCCAGCATGTACAGCTCGGACGGGCCGAACGCGTTGACCTGGCGGCAGAGTTCGCTGCCGATCGACCCGCCGGCGCCGGTCACCAGCACCCGGCGGCCCTCGATCACGGCCCGGACGTCGGAGGAGACCACGTGCACCTCGGCCCGGCCGATCAGCTTGTTCACGTCCAGGCTGCGCAGATCGGAGCCGACCACCTCGCGGCGCAGCGCCGACAGGAAGGACGGCAGGTAGCGGACCGCCACCCCGGCCGCCGCGGCGGCGGTCGCCAGCGCCCGGACCTTGCGGTGCGCGAGGCCCGGGATGGCCAGCACCACCACCTGCGCCCGGTGCTCGACGGCCAGTTCGGTCAGCTCCGCGAGGGTGCCGAGGACCGGCACCCCGTCGATCTCGGTGCCGGCCTTGGCCGGGTCGTCGTCCAGCACCCCGACCGGGGCGAGGCCGAAGTCCGGGGTCCGGTCCAGGTCGCGGACCAGCGCCGAGCCGGCCGCGCCGGCTCCGATCACCAGCGTCCGCAGACCTGTCGAGCTGTCAACTTGGCGAGGAATGTGCATGGTGAATGGATCCAGGCGTGCGGCATTGCTGTGCGGCGACATCTGTCCTCCGGTTTCCCTGACCTGACGGAGTCGGTATCTGGGCTGGGCGGGGGCTGGTCAGCCGACGCCGGGGCCTGTGGGCGAGGCGACGGTGGGTGCGGGTAGGGACGGGGGCGGAGGCTCGGCCGGCGAGATCCCCGCCCGCCGCGCCACCGCGACGGCCGCGAGGGTGGAGTGCACCCCCAACTTGCCGAGGACGTTCTGCATGTGGGTGCGCACCGTGTGCGGCGAGAGGTAGAGCCGCTCGGCCACCGCCTGGCGGCCGAGGCCGGCCACCATGCAGCGCAGCACCTCCTCCTCCCGCGGGGTGAGCGCCGCGACCAGCCGCTCGCTCTCCGAGCGGTCGCGCCGGGCCGAGGTCAACTCCCGTACCACGCCGGTGAGCAGCGCCGGAGGCAGGTGGGTCTCGTCCCGCAGCACGCCGCGGACCACGGTCATCAGGGTGCCCAGTGAGCTCTCCTTGGCCACCCAGCCGCCGGCGCCGGCGTGCAGCGCCCGGACGGCCCGGTGCGGGTCGTCCTCGGCGGCCAGCACCACGGCCCGCAGGTCGGGGTGGTTGCGACAGACCCTCGCCAGCAGCGCGATCCCGTCCCCCTTGGCCACGGTGGCGGGGGCGGCCGGGTTGGGCTCCCGCTGGAACTGCGGCACCGGCCGGACGGCCGGCCCGGCGCCGTGCGGGCCCGCGCCGTGCGCGGCGCCGGCCGCGGTCTGCGGCCGGGCGCTCGGCAGCAGGCTCGGTCGCCGCGGCACCGGCACCGGCACCGCGTACTGCGGGCGGCGCGGCTCCGACGGCTCCTGCTCGACCGGGTGCTGACGCTGCGGCGGGTACTGCGGGCCCGGGCCGAGATCGGCGTCGATCAGCACCACGTCGTACGCGCGGCGCTCGCCGGCCGCCCGCTCCAGGGCGCGTTCCGCCGCGGCCGCGGTGCCGGCCGCGCCGACGTCCACATCCGGCTCGCCGGCGAGCGCCGCGGCCAGTGCCTCGGCGAAGATCCGGTGGCTGTCGACCACCAGGACGCGAATCCGCCCCATTGTCCTTCCCCCCTGCTCCGGCTCCGGCCCCCACCGGCACCGGACTCAGCGTACGGGGGTCGGGGACGGACGGGTGGGGGTTTGGTGAAGTTTCGCCACGCTGTGGGGATTTGGTCCGCGCAAGTGGCGGACGGGACTCCGGACCGGGAAAACCGGCCGGACGGCCCGCCGAGGGGCCGTTCGCGCACGGGTGGGGCGCCCGGCCGGCCCGGTCCGGGGACGGCGCGGGGCCCGGCCGAAGCGGTTCGGCCGGGCCCCGGGTGCGGCTGGGGTCAGGACAGCCGGCGGGCCCCGGCCGAGGGGACGGCGGTGAAGGTCCGGGGCTCCGCATGGCCGGCGGCGGCGAAGGCGGCCCGCACCACCGAAGCGATCCGCTCCAGCTCCGGCTCGGCGACCAGCACCAGCACCGAACCGCCGAAGCCGCCGCCGGTCATCCGCGCCCCGAGGGCGCCGGCCTCGACCGCGGCGCGGACCACCAGGTCGGTCTCCGGGCAGGACACCCGGAAGTCGTCCCGGAGCGAGGCGTGCCCGGCGGTCAGGATCGGGCCGAGCCCGGCCAGGTCACCCGCGTCCAGGAGGGCGACGGCCTGCTCGACCCGGGCGTTCTCGGTCACCACGTGCCGTACCAGCGGCCGCAGTTCGGCCGGCAGCTGGACCAGTGCGCCGTCCAGCGCGGCGGGGCGCACCTCGCGCAGGGAGGGCAGGTCCAGCAGGGCGGCGGCCCGCTCGCAGCCGGCCCGCAGGCCGGCGTAGGCGCCGTCCCCCAGGTCGTGCTTGACCCGGGTGTCCACCACCAGCAGCCGCAGGCCCCGCCCGGTGAGGTCCAGCGGGACCTGGCGGCCGGAGAGGTCCCGGGTGTCCAGGAACAGCGCGCGACCCTCGGCGCAGCACATGGACGCCATCTGGTCCATCACCCCGCAGGGCACGCCGACGAACTCGTTCTCCGCCCGCTGGGCCAGCAGGGCCAGCTCGGCCGGGCCGAGCCCGAGCCCGAAGAGCCCGTCGCAGGCCGCGGCGACCGCGCACTCCAGGGCCGCCGAGGAGGACAGCCCGGCCCCGCCGGGGACGTCGCTGTCGATGTGCACGTCCAGCCCGCCGACCGGGTGGCCGGCCTGCCGCAGCGCCCACACCACGGCCGCCGGGTAGCTGGCCCAGCCGGTGACGGCCGCCGGCTCCAGGTCGGCCTTGAGCTCGGTGATCCGGCCGTCGCCCTGCTCGCTGTACAGCCGCAGCAGGTCGTCGTCGCGGCGCCGGACGGTGGCCTTGGCGGTGTGCGGCAGCGCGACCGGGAGCACGAACCCGTCGTTGTAGTCGGTGTGCTCGCCGATCAGGTTGACCCGGCCCGGAGCCGCCCAGACCCCGTCCGGGGCGGCTCCGAAGACGGACTGGAAGTCGGTCATGCGCGGTTCTCCAGGGTGAAGTTCCAGGCGTCGCGGACGATGTCGTCGAGCTCCGGACGGCGGGGCTGCCAGCCCAGCGCCTGGTGGGCGCGGGCGGCGGAGGCGACCAGCACGGCCGGGTCGCCGGGGCGGCGCTCGGCGGTCTGCACCGGGATCTCCCGGCCGGTCACCCGGCGGACCGACTCGATCACCTCGCGGACCGAGAAGCCGGCCCCGTTGCCCAGGTTGCAGATCAGGTGCTCGCCGGCCTTGGCGGCGTCCAGCGCGAGCAGGTGCGCGTCGGCCAGGTCGGCCACGTGGATGTAGTCGCGGATGCAGGTGCCGTCCGGGGTCGGGTAGTCCTCGCCGTAGACCGCGATGTGCGGGCGCTGCCCGAGCGCGGCCTGGAAGACCAGCGGGATCAGGTGCGACTCCGGCTCGTGCCGCTCGCCGAACGTGACACCCGAGGAACTGCCGTACGCCCCGGCCACGTTGAAGTAGCGCAGCGAGACCGCGGCGAGGCCGTGCGCGGCGCACTCACCGCTGATCAGGTGGTCGACGGCCAGCTTGGTGGCGCCGTAGGTGTTGGTGGGCGCGGTCCGGGCGGTCTCGGCGATCGGCACCGACTCCGGCTCGCCGTAGACGGCCGCGGTGGAGGAGAAGACCAGCTTGCGCACGCCCGCCTTGCGCATCGCCGAGACCAGCTCCAGCGAGCCGGCCACGTTGTTGCGCCAGTACTTCTCCGGGTCCGCGACCGACTCGCCGACCTGGGAGGAGGCGGCGAAGTGCAGCACCGCGTCGAAGCTGTGGTCGAGCACCTCGGCAGCGTCCTGAACCCGGCCGCGGACGAACTCGGCGCCCTGCGGCACCCCGGCGAGGAAGCCGGTGGAGAGGTCGTCGAGCACCGTGACCTGGTGCCCGGCCTCCAGCAGGTGCGTGGCCACGACGCTGCCCACGTAACCGGCTCCACCCGTCACCAGGTACTTACTCATGATGCGACCTCCCGCAGGCGCTGCGCCGCCGCCTCGGGCGACACATCGTTGATGAACGCGTCCATGCCGGACTCCGTGCCGGCGAGGAACTTGAGCTTGCCCACCGTACGCCGGATCGTGAACAGCTCCAGGTGCAGCGCGAGCTCCTCCCCCTGGAGCGCGGGCGCCTGGTGCCATGCGGCGATGTACGGCGTCGGTGCGGCCCCGCCATTGTCCCCCGCCCCGGTGAACAGCCGGTCGAACCTGCGCAGCAGCTCCAGGTACAGGCCCGGGAACTCGGCCCGCTCGGCCTCGTCGAGGGCGGTCAGGTCGGGCACCCGACGGTTCGGGTACAGGTGCACCTCGTACGGCCAGCGGGCGGCGAACGGCACGAAGGCCGTCCAGTGCTCGCCGGCCAGGACCACCCGGACGGGATCGGCGCGTTCGGCCGCCAGCAGGTCCTCGAAGAGGTTGCCGCCGGTCCGGGCGCGGTGCCCGGCGGCCGCCTCGACCATCCGGGCGGTGCGCGCCGTGACGAACGGGAAGCCGTAGATCTGGCCGTGCGGGTGGCTCAGCGTCACGCCGATCTCGGCGCCGCGGTTCTCGAAGCAGTACACCTGCCGGACACCGGGGGCGGCGGACAGCTCGGCCGTGCGGTCGGTCCAGGCGTCCAGCACCAGCCGGGCCTTGGCGGGCGTGAGCGCGGCGAAGGAGGAGTCGTGGTCGGCGGTGAAGCAGACCACCTCGCAGCGGCCGACGCCCGGACCGCCGGCCCGCAGCGGGTCGGTGCGCTCGGGCACCCGGGCGGCCGCGTCGGCGGCGAGCGAGGGGAAGCGGTTCTCGAACACCACCACGTCGTAGTCGGCCGCCGGGATCTCGCTCGGGCGCCCCGGCCGGGACGGGCAGAGCGGGCACTGGTCGGCCGGCGGGTGATAGGTGCGACCCTGGCGGTGGGCGGCGACGGTCACCCAGTCGCCGGTGGCCGGGTCGCGGCGGACCTCGGCCAGGCTCGTGGGCGGCTCCAACGACCGCCGGTCCACGGCGTCCCGCAGGACGTGCGGATCGGTGTCGTAGTAGATGAGTTCGCGTCCGTCCGCGAGTTTGGTCGTGGTCTTCTTCACGGCCTCCGCCTTCCAGGAACCCTAGCGCGAACATTTTCAAACACAAGCAACCAATAGTCAACAGATCGGACAGCAAGAAGCCCGGCGGGGCTCCCCGGGGAGCCGGGCCGCCGGGCTCCAGCGGGTCCGGCCGGTCAGCGGGTCTGGCCGCGCAGGCGTTCCAGCAGGCCGGAGCGGGCCGCCACGGCCGCCGCCTCCAGCCGGGTACGCGCACCGAGCTTCATCAGGACCCGCTGCACATGGGTACGGGCGGTGCTGGAGGCGATCCCCATCCCGGCGGCGATCGCCGTGGTGTCCTGCCCCTCGGCGATCCGCGCCAGCACCTGGACCTCCCGCCGGGTGAGCTGCCGCAGCAGCCGCAGCGCCTCGTCGTCCGGCTCGGCGGCCGGCCACAGCAGCTGCTCGAAGGCCGACCGCAGCACCTCGACGGCCACCGCCGCCTCCCCGGCCCTGACCCGGGCGATCGAGCGCTCCACCACCTCGATCCGCTCGTCCCCGCGCACGTACCCCGCCGCACCGGCCGCGAAGGCCGCCGCGACCCGGGCCGGCTCCCCGACCGGGCCGAGCACCACCACGCAGATCTCCGGGCGGTCGCGGCGCAGCCGCCGCAGCGGCTCGAACGGGTCCCGCACCGGCCCGCCGGGGCGCGCCGCCGCTCCCCCCGCGGCCACCCCCAGCAGGCACACCTCGGGGCGGCACCCCGCCACCAGCTCCCCGACCGCCGCGGCCGGAGCCCCGACCGCGAGCACCCGGTGGCCGCGCTGGTGCAGGGCCGTCGCCAGTGCCTCCGCCAGCAGCCGGTGGTCGTCCGCCACCACGAGCCGAACGCCCATGGGCGGCCTCCCAGTCCCCGTCCGGCGGTGCCCGACCGGCCCACGCCTCCCGGACCCGTACCGCGGACCGCGGCGCAGACCACGTTGACGCACCATCACAGCGCATCCGGCACCCGCACCGCTAGGCCGCGTTCACCCGGGCGGACGCGGAACGCGCGCGGGAACGGCGAAGGCCCCCGCCTGACGGCGAGGGCCTTCGTACTCCTTGCGGAGCCCCCATGCGGAATCGAACCGCAGACCTTCTCCTTACCATGGAGACGCTCTACCGACTGAGCTATAGGGGCCGGTGCAACGAGGAAGACATTACATGGTCGTCGGGCTGAACGTAAAATCGATCCGGCCGCCCGCCCACCCCGCCGCACCCGCCGTCAGCTCCGCCGCACCGCCGCCGCGCGCGCCTGCGCCGGCACCACCGGCCCGGCCAGCTCGCGGCCGCGGGTCTCGGGCAGCGCCAGCAGGCAGAGCAGCGAGAGGGCGCCGAGCCCCGCCAGGTACCAGCCGACCGGCTGCGCGGTGCCGTACGCCGCGGTCAGCCGGGTCGCCACCAGCGGCGCCGTGGCCCCGCCCACCACCCCGCCCAGGTTGTACGTCAGCGCGGCCCCGGTGTAGCGGACCCGGGTGGGGAACAGCTCCGGCAGGTACGCCGCCAGCGGCCCGAGCATCGCCCCCAGCAGCGCCATCGCGGTCACCAGGGCCAGCGCCACCAGCGGCGTGCGGCCGGTCTCCAGCAGCGGGAACAGCACCACCGACCAGAGCGCACCGGCCGCCGTCGCCACCTGCAGCACCCGCCGCCGGCCCCAGCGGTCCCCGGCCGCCGCGCTCCACCACACCGTCCCCGCCTTGACCACCGTGCCGGCCAGCAGCAGCGACAGCACCAGCGTCCGCGCCAGCCCCAGCCCGGCGGTGGCGTAGGCCAGCGCGTAGGTGGTGGTCAGGTAGAAGAGCCCGTAGCCGACCATCAGCGCGCCGCCGCCGAGCAGCACCGACCGCCCGTGCTCCCGGCACACCTCCAGCACCGGCACCCGGGCCCGGCCGTGCTGCTCGCGGAAGACCGGGGTCTCGGCGATCCGCAGCCGGACGAACAGGCCGACCGCCACCAGCGCGATCGAGGCGAGGAACGGCAGCCGCCAGCCCCAGGCCAGGAAGGCCGGCTCGGGCAGCCAGCCGGCGAGCACCAGGAACGCCCCGGTGGCCAGGAAGAAGCCGGCGCACGGCCCGAGTTGGAGGAAGCCGCCGTACCGTCCGCGGCGGTCGGCCGGCGCGTACTCGGCCAGCAGCAGGGCCGCGCCGCCCCATTCGCCGCCCAGACCGATGCCCTGGCACAGCCTCAGCAGGGTGAGCAGCACCGGCGCCCAGACCCCCCACTGCCCGTAGCCGGGCAGCAGGCCGACCGCGGCCGTCGACAGGCCCATCAGCAGCAGCGACAGCACCAGCGTCGCCTTGCGGCCGAGCCGGTCGCCGAAGTGCCCGAAGAGCACCGCCCCGAGCGGGCGCGCCAGGAAGGCCGCGGCGTACACGGAGAAGGCCGCCAGCAGCGCGCCGGTGGCACCGAGGCCGGGGAAGAACACCTTGCCGAAGACCAGCGCCGCGGCGGTGCCGTAGAGGAAGAAGTCGTAGAACTCGATCGCCGTGCCGACCAGCGCGGCGGCGGCCACCCGGCGCAGGCCCGCCGGGCCGGCCGATCCGGTGTCAGTTGTCATGGGCCCACCCTGGCCCGCGGCTGACCTGCGCGGACAGCAGGCACAAGGGTGATTCGGGAGCGTACGGATCACCGCCCGCCGGGGGTGGTGCGGGTCGGCCCGGGCGGCGGTATGGTGTGCGCTCCCGGAGCGGAAGGGAAGCGGACATGGGTGACCTGTTCGAGGACAACGGTGTGGTCCACCGGCTGGTCGCGGTCACCGGTCTCGGGGTGAGCCTGCTGCTCCTGGACCTCGGACTCGCCCAGCACCGGCAAGGCGGCTCGATAGCCTGGGTGGTGATAGCCGCGGTGCTGGTGCTGGCCTCCGGCTACGAGACGGTCCGCCGCTTCCGCCGCGACCGCTGAGGCCACCGGCGCCGCCCGCCCCGCGCGGGTGGCGGGCGGACGGGCGGGCGGGCGGACGGGCGGGCGGTGGTGCGCAACAGGCCGCGTCTCAGATCTCCTCGGCCAGCTCCAGCCAGGCGAGTTCCAGCTCCTCCTTCTCCTCCTTGACCTTGCGCAGCTGGGCATCCAGCTCCGCGACCTTGGAGAAGTCAGCGGCGTGCTCGGCGAGTTGGCTGTGCAGCTTGGACTCCTGCTGGTCCAGCTTGGCGATCTGCCGCTCCAGCTTCTGCATCTCCTTCTTCTGCGCGCGGGTGTCACCGACCGGCTTGGCCGCGGCCACCGGGACGGCGGGGGCGGCCTGCTCGGCCATCCTGGCCCGCCGCTCCAGGTACTCGTCGACGCCGTTCGGCAGCATCCGCAGCCGCTTGTCGCCGAGCAGCGCGTGCACGGTGTCGGTGGTGCGCTCGATGAAGAACCGGTCGTGGCTGATCACCACCATCGAGCCCGGCCAGCCGTCGAGCAGGTCCTCCAGCTGGTTGAGGGTCTCGATGTCCAGGTCGTTGGTGGGCTCGTCGAGGAACAGCACGTTCGGCTCGTCCATCAGCAGCCGCAGCAGCTGGAGCCGGCGCCGCTCGCCACCGGACAGGTCGCCGACCGGGGTCCACTGCTTGTCCTTGCCGAAGCCGAACTGCTCGCACAGCTGACCGGCGCTCATCTCCCGGCCCTTGCCCAGGTCCACCCGGCCGCGGATCTGCTCCACGGCCTGGAGCACCCGGGTCGTCGGGTCCAGCTCGGCGATCTCCTGCGACAGGTACGCCAGCCGCACGGTCTTGCCGACCTTGATCACGCCGGACGCCGGCTGGACGTCGCCCTGCGTCGCGAACGCGGCCTGCATGGCCCGCAGCAGCGAGGTCTTGCCCGCGCCGTTCACCCCGAGCAGGCCGATCCGGTCACCCGGGCCGAGGTTCCAGGTGAGGTTCTCCAGCAGCAGCTTGGGGCCGGCCTTGACGGTGACGCCCTCCAGCTCGAAGACCGTGCGGCCGAGGCGGGCGTTGGCGAACTTCATCAGCTCGCTCTTGTCGCGCGGCTCCGGCACGTCCGCGATCAGCGCGTTGGCCGCCTCGATCCGGTACCGCGGCTTGGAGGTACGGGCGGGGGCGCCGCGGCGCAGCCAGGCGAGCTCCTTGCGGGCCAGGTTCTGGCGCTTCTGCTCCTCGGTGGCCTCGATCCGGGAGCGCTCGGCCCGGGCGAAGACGTAGTCGGAGTAGCCGCCCTCGTACTCGTGGACCTCGCCGCGCTGGACGTCCCACATCCGGGTGCAGACCTGGTCCAGGAACCACCGGTCGTGGGTCACGCAGACCAGCGCCGAGCGACGGAGCTGCAGGTGCCGGGCGAGCCAGGCGATGCCCTCGACGTCGAGGTGGTTGGTGGGCTCGTCCAGCACCACCAGGTCGTGCTCGCCGAGCAGCAGCTTGGCCAGCGCGATCCGGCGGCGCTCGCCACCGGACAGCGGCGCGATCACGGTGTCCAGGCCGAGCTCGAAGCCGGGCAGGTCCAGGCCGCCGAACAGGCCCTGGACGATGTCGCGGATCCGGGCGTCGCCGAGCCACTCGTGGTCGGCGCGGCCGCCGATCACCTCCTGGCGGATGGTGGCCTTGGGGTCCAGCGAGTCGTGCTGGGTGAGCACCGCCATCTGCAGCCCGCCGGAGTGCGTGATCCGCCCGCCGTCCGGCTCCTCCAGCTTCGCCAGCATCCGGATCAGCGTGGTCTTGCCGTCCCCGTTGCGCCCCACGACCCCGATCCGGTCGCCCTCGCTGACCCCCAGGCTGACCCCGTCCAGCAGGGCGCGGGTGCCGTAGACCTTGGTGACGGACTCGATGGTGGCGAGGTTGACGGCCACTGCTGCTGCGCTCCTGGGATCGACTGCACGCGGGGAGTGCCCCGACCTCCCCAGCCTAGTGGGCCCCCGGCACGGGCCGGTCCTGCGTCCGGAGCGGGTCGCTCAAGGCCTGGGTGCGCTGATCGCCGCGCCCGGGACCGGGCCGTGCGTCACGTGGGCGGCGCGGCAGGTGCCGGACTCCGTCAGGGCGCGGCCGACGGCTTCGGCTGCTTCGGCGTCCTTGGCCAGGAAGGCACAGGTCGGGCCGGAGCCGGAGACCAGGGCGGCCAGGGCGCCGGCCTCGGTGCCGGCGCGCAGGGTGTCCGCGAGCGAGGGGCGCAGCGAGAGGGCGGCGGCCTGGAGGTCGTTGGCCAGTGCCTCGGCGAGGGCGACCGGGTCGCCGTCGGCGAGGGCCGCGAGCAGGGCCGGGTCGGCGTCCGGGGTGGGCACCTCGGCCTCGGTGGAGCCGGTGCCGGCCTCCTCGCGGAGGCGGTCGCACTCGCGGAAGACGGCCGGGGTGGACAGGCCGCCGTCGGCGACCGCGAAGACCCAGTGGAAGGTGCCGCTCACCGGGAGGCCTTCGAGGATCTCGCCCCGGCCGCGCCCCAGCGCGACCCCGCCGACCAGCGCGAACGGCACGTCGGAGCCGAGCTCGGCGGCCAGCTCCAGCAAGGTCTCCAGCGGTGTGTCGAGCTCCCACAGCGCGTCGCAGGCGACCAGCGCGGCCGCCCCGTCCGCGCTGCCGCCGGCCATCCCGCCGGCCACCGGGATGGCCTTGTCGATGTGCAGCCGGACATCCGGCTCGATGCCGTGGTGCGCGGCCAGCAGCCGGGCCGCGCGGGCGGCCAGGTTGCTGTCGTCCAGCGGGACGAGCGCGGCGTCCGGCCCCGCGCAGGTGAGCGTGACGCCGGCGCCCGGAGCCGCGGTGACCCGGTCGCCGAGGGCGACCGCGAAGAAGACGTTGGCCAGGTCGTGGAAGCCGTCGGCGCGCAGGCCGCCGACGCCCAGCTGGACGTTGACCTTGGCGGGGACCTCGACCGTGATCACTGCGCGTCCGCCTTCGGCTTGTGCTCGGCGATCGCGGCGAACTGCTCGACCGTGAGCATCTCGCCGCGCAGCTTGTGGTCGATGCCGGCCCCGGCGAGCGCCTGCTCGGCCGCGGCCGGGGAGCCGGCCCAGCCGGCCAGCGCGGCGCGCAGCGTCTTGCGGCGCTGGGCGAAGGCGGCGTCCACCACCGCGAAGACCTCCCGGCGGGAGGCCGTGGTCGCCGGCGGCTCGCGGCGCACCAGCGAGACCAGCCCGGAGTCGACGTTCGGCGCGGGCCAGAAGACGTTGCGGCCGATCGCGCCGGCCCGCTTCACCTCCGCGTACCAGTTGGCCTTGACCGAGGGCACCCCGTACACCTTGTTGCCGGGCTTGGCGGCGAGCCGGTCGGCGACCTCGCTCTGCACCATCACCAGCGTGCGCTCGATGCTGGGGAAGGTGGCCAGCATGTGCAGCAGCACCGGGACGGCGACGTTGTACGGCAGGTTGGCGACCAGCGCGGTGGGCGCCGGGCCGGGCAGCTCGGTGACCTCCATGGCGTCGCTGAGGACGAGGTCGAAGTCCTTGGCGCGGGCCGGCATCCGGGCCTCGATGGTGGTCGGCAGGTGCTGGGCCAGCAGCGGGTCGATCTCCACCGCCGTGACATGCGCCGCGACCTCCAGCAGCGCCAGGGTGAGCGAGCCCAGGCCGGGCCCGACCTCCACCACCGCGTCCTCGGCCGTCACCCCGCCGGCCCGCACGATGCGCCGGACGGTGTTGCCGTCGATGACGAAGTTCTGCCCGCGCTGCTTGGTCGGCTTCACGCCCAGCGTGGCGGCCAGCTCCCGGATGTCGGAGGCGCCCAGGAGGTGGCTGTCAGGGGTGGGGTCGGTGGTGCTCACCCGCCAAGGATACGGGCGGGGCGGGAGCTCACAGGTCGACGACCTGCTTCAGGTCGATCTCGACCGGGTACGGCAGCTCGGCGCGGAGCACGCCTTCGTGCCGCGCGACCGGGACGTCCGCTCGGTCGGCTCAGTAGGCGAAGGCCCGGGCGGTGTTCGCCGCGATCGCGGTGGCCAGCTCGTCCTCGTGCAGCGCGAGGGTGTCGGCCATCGAGCGCAGGGTGACCGGGATCAGGTACGGGGCGTTGGGGCGGCCCCGGTACGGGTGCGGGGTCAGGTACGGGGCGTCCGTCTCCACCAGCACCCGGTCGAGCGGGGTGGCGGCGAGGGCGTCCCGCAGGTCCTGGTTGGCCTTGAAGGTGACCGGGCCGGCGAAGGAGAGGTACCAGCCGTGCTCGGCGCAGATCTTGGCCATCGCGGCGTCGCCGGAGTAGCAGTGGAAGACGGTGCGCTCGGGCGCGCCCTCGGCCAGCAGCAGCTCGATGACGTCCTCGTGGGCGTCCCGGTCGTGGATCACCAGCGCCTTGCCGTGCCGCTTGGCGATCTCGATGTGCCGGCGGAAGGACTCCTTCTGGATGTCCACCCCCTCCGGCCCGGTGCGGAAGTAGTCGAGGCCGGTCTCGCCGACCGCCTTGACCTGCGGCAGGGCCGCCAGCCGGTCGATCTCGGCGAGCGCCTCCTGGAGGGCCGCGTCGCCACCCGCCCCGCGGTGCTGCCGGGACCACCCGTCGCCGTCGCCGAGGACCAGCCGGGGAGCCTCGTTGGGGTGCAGCGCCACCGCGGCGTGCACCTGCTCGAACTCCCCGGCCAGGTCGGCGGCCCAGCGCGAACCGGCCACGTCGCACCCCACCTGGACGACCGCGGTCACCCCGACCGAGGCGGCCTTGGCCAACCCCTCGGCCGGGGTACCGGACTGCATGTCCAGGTGGGTGTGCGAGTCGGCCACCGCCACCGCCAGCGGCGCGGGCAGCGGGGGCGGCGTGGATCGGTCCGCGTCCTTCTTCGCCATGTCAGGCAGCAGGCTTCTCTTCGAGGCGCGGGAAGAGGATCTCGCCCTTGGTGACCTGCGACCCCGCGGGCAGCCGGCCCCAGTCGGCCACGGTGTCGACGGTCTGCTCGGCCAGCGCGCCCAGCGAGGCCTCGGCACCCAGCGACTCCCAGAGCTTCTGGGAGCTCTCCGGCATCAGCGGGTTGAGCAGCACCGCGGTGGCCCGCAGCGCCTCGGCCGCCGTGTAGAGGATGGTGGCCAGCCGGGCCTGCCCCTCCTCGGAGGTGTCCTTGGCGACCTTCCAGGGCTCCTGCTCGGTCAGGTAGCCGTTGACCAGCTTCACGAACTCGAAGATCGCCGCGATGCCGCCGGCGAAGTCCAGGTCCTCGCCGATCTTCCGGTCGGCGGTCTTCACCGCGGCGGCCAGACCGTCGGCCACGACCTGCTCGGCCGGGCCGGCCGCGGTGGCGGCGGGCAGCCGGCCTTCGAAGTACTTGCCGACCATCGCGGCGAGCCGGGAGGCCAGGTTGCCGTAGTCGTTGGCCAGTTCGGAGGTGTACCGGGCGGTGAAGTCCTCCCAGGAGAACGAGCCGTCGGTGCCGAACGGGATGGCCCGCAGGAAGTAGTACCGGTAGGCGTCCACGCCGAAGTGCGAGGTGAGGTCCTGCGGCGCGATGCCGGTCAGGTTGGACTTGCTCATCTTCTCGCCGCCGACCATCAGCCAGCCGTTGGCCACCACCCGCTTGGGCAGCGGCAGCCCCGCGGCCATCAGCATCGCGGGCCAGATCACCGCGTGGAAGCGCAGGATGTCCTTGCCGACCAGGTGCACCGAGGCCGGCCACAGCTCGGCGAAGCGCTCCGGGTCGGAGCCGTAGCCGGCCGCGGTGATGTAGTTCTGCAGCGCGTCCACCCACACGTACAGCACGTGCTTCTCGTCCCAGGGCAGCGGGACGCCCCAGTTGAAGGTGGAGCGGGAGATCGAGAGGTCCTTGAGGTCCTGCTCGACGAAGCGCAGCACCTCGTTGCGGGCCGAGGCGGGCTGGATGAAGTCCGGGTTGGCGGCGTAGAACTCCAGCAGCTTGGGGCCGTAGGCGGAGAGCCGGAAGAAGTAGTTCTCCTCCTCCAGCCACTCGACCGGCTTCTTGTGGATCGGGCAGAGCTTCTCGTCCTCGGTGGCACCGGGCAGCAGCTCACCGGGGAGCTTGTACTCCTCGCAGCCGACGCAGTACGGGCCGGAGTAGCCGCCCTTGTAGATCTCGCCCTTGTCGTGCAGGTCCTGGACGAACTCCTGCACCCGGGCGGTGTGCCGCTCCTGGGTGGTCCGGATGAAGTCGTCGTTGGCGATGTTGAGGTGCCGCCAGAGCGGCTTCCAGGCCTCCTCCACCAGCTTGTCGCACCACTCCTGCGGGGAGACGCCGTTGGCCTCCGCCGTGCGCAGGATCTTCTGCCCGTGCTCGTCGGTGCCGGTCAGGTACCAGGTCCGCTCGCCGCGCTGGCGGTGCCAGCGGGTCAGCACGTCGCCCGCCACGGTGGTGTACGCATGGCCCAGGTGCGGGCGGTCGTTCACGTAGTAGATCGGGGTCGTGACGTAGTACGCCGAGCGCCGGGCCTCGGTGGTGGTGTCGTCTGCAGTGGCCGCCATGGTCAGAAATCTTAGCCGCGCGAAGGAACCACCCTCGACCGGTTATCGGGTGGGCGGCTCCCCCGCGCGGCTCCCGCGGTCAGGACCCCTGGTCGGTGTGCCGGGCCGAGCGCCGGAACCAGCGCCGCCGCGGCTCGGCCGGCGGGAGCAGGGCGGCCGGCGTGGCCGGACCGGCGTGCGAGGGGTAGCCCGGCGCGGTGTGCTCCTGGTGCTCGGCGGAGGCCACCCGGCCCTCGCGCATGATCCGGACGGTGTGTCCGCCGCAGCCCGGGCAGCTCGGCTGGCGCAGCGGGGACGGCACCCGCACGCCGTTGGCGTGGTACTCGAAGACGATGTGCCCGTCCTGGGCCTTGTGGTGCTCGATGTCGTACGCCTGCTCCCAGCCGTAGCCGCAGCTCAGGCAGGCGAAGGAGTAGGCCTCCCGGACGGTCTCCACCGGGAGGTGCGGCCGGGTGGTCAGTCCGGGGCCGCTCGCCGTGTTCCCACTCAGAGGGCTACCGATCGTGTCGCTCATAGCCGTCTCCCAGTGCCCGCCGGGCGAGGCGCCCGGCTCGGGTCTTTCCATCTCAGGAAATGCCCGGACGGCCCCGCCCGCTACCCGGCTTGCCAAGTCTTGGGCCCGAATTGGCGAGCGTTGTACCAAGTCGCGGCCAAAGCTTCGCGAGCCGGACGTTTGCGAGGTGCTTCCCTCCAAGGTACGCGCCGCCCGCCCGCCGGGCACCCGCGTCGAGCTGGGGATTTCCGCCCCGCGCAGCGCGGGTTCAGCGCCGGTTCAGCGCCCGCTCAGCCGCTGTTCTTGGCAGCCACCACGGCGTCGAAGACCTCCCGCTTGGGCAGTTTGAGTTCGAGGGCGACAGCGGCGATCGCCTCCTTGCGGCGTTCCCCGGCCTCCTCCCGGACGGCCACCCGGCGGGCCAGCTCTTCGGGGCCGAACTGTTCCGGGGCGGCCGGCGGGGCGCCCGCCACCACGACGGTGATCTCACCCTTCACGCCGTCGGCGGCCCAGGCCGCCAGCTCGGCCAGCGGGCCGCGCCGGACCTCCTCGTAGGTCTTGGTGAGCTCCCGGCACACCGCCGCCGGGCGCTCGGCGCCGAAGGCCTCCGCCATCGCGGCGAGCGTCTCGGCGATCCGGTGCGGGGCCTCGAAGAACACCATGGTGCGGGGCTCGGCGGCGACCTCGGCCAGCTGCCGGGCGCGGTCGCCCGCCTTGCGCGGCAGGAAGCCCTCGAAGGTGAAGCGGTCCACCGGCAGGGCGGACAGCGCCAGCGCGGTGAGCACGGCGGACGGGCCGGGCACGGCGGTGACCTTGACCCCGGCGGCGACCGCCGCGTCCACCAGCCGGTAGCCGGGGTCGGAGACCGAGGGCATCCCGGCGTCCGTCACCAGCAGCACCCGGGCCCCGCCGAGCAGCGCCTCGACCAGCTCGGGCGTGCGGGCCACCTCGTTGCCCTCGAAGTAGGAGAGCACCCGACCGGTCGGCGCCACCCCCAGCGCCTGGGTCAGCCGGCGCAGCCGCCGGGTGTCCTCGGCCGCGATCACGTCGGCCGAGGACAGCTCGGTGAGCAGCCGGGGCGGTGCGTCCGCGACGTCGCCGATGGGTGTGCCCGCAAGTACCAGTACGCCTGTCACCCGGCCATCCTCCCAGGCCCGGGCGGTCCGGCGGACCTCGGCCGATTCAGGGATCAATCGGGCAGCTGCGGAGGGAGGGGTACCGCTCCCGGCCCGCGCGCCTACGATGTGGCGCGTGAGCGGCGACATCGCACCCCGGACGCCCATCGGCGTGGACCACCCCGAGCAGGCCGGCGTGGCCCTGCTCGACGCGGCCGAGGTCCCGGCCGCGCGAGCGGCGGCCCGCCCCGGGTGGGCGCAGCGGCTGGCCGGCCACGGCTACCGGGCGCCGGCGCGCCCGGAGCCGGCCGAACAGCTGGTCCCGCCGATGCCGGACGGCCCGGGGGTGACCCCGCGGTCGGTGGCGCCCTCGCCGGTGCTGCTGCGCCTCGGCGTCCGGCTGCCGGACGGCCTGTGGTCCTGGCTGTGCCGCTGGTCCGGCTGGCTGGGGCCGCTCGCGGTGGCCCTGTTCGGCGGTCTGCTGCGGTTCGTCGGGCTCGGCACCCCGCATGCGCTGATCTTCGACGAGACGTACTACGCCAAGGACGCCTACTCGCTCTGGCGGGGCGGCTACGAGACCAGCTGGGCGGACGACGCCAACGCGCAGATCATGGCGCCGCACCCGAGCGTGCCGTACCGCGCGGACCCGGCGTACATCGTCCACCCGCCGGTCGGAAAGTGGATCATCGGGCTCGGCGAGCAGTTCTTCGGCATGCACCCGTTCGGGTGGCGGTTCATGACGGCCGTGCTCGGCACGCTGTCGATCCTGATGATCGCCAGGATCGGCCGGCGGCTCTTCCGCTCGACCCTGCTGGGCTGCGTGGCCGGCCTGCTGCTGTCGGTGGACGGCCTGCACTTCGTGCTGAGCCGCTCCGCCCTGCTGGACCTGGTGGTGATGTTCTGGGGCCTGGCGGCCTTCGGCCTCCTGCTGCTGGACCGGGACCGCACCAGGGCCCTGGTGGCCCGCCGGCTGGAGGCGCGTGGGGGCCGGGACTGGCTGGTCACGGGCTGGCGCCCGTACCGGCTGGCGGCCGCGGTGAGCCTGGGGCTGATGACCGCGACCAAGTGGAGCGGCCTGTACGTGCTGGTCGCCTTCTGCCTGATGAGCGTCGCCTGGGACATCGGCACCCGCCGGCTGGTGGGCAGCCGCCGCTGGCTCCTGCTCGGCCTGTGGGACGCACTGCTGGCCGGGCCGGTGATGCTGGTGATCACCATCGGCGTCTACCTCGCCTCCTGGACCGGCTGGTTCCTGAGCAGCACCGAGCCCGGCAAGGGCGGCTACGGCCGGGACTGGGCGATGCACCAGCCCCACCTGCTGCCGGACCGCCTGCTGGGCATCCCGATGCCGCAGTTCGAGGCGCTGCGCAGCCTGTGGCACTACCACGTGACCATGTACGACTTCCACGTCGGCCTGACCAGCCCGCACACCTACCAGTCCAACCCGTGGAGCTGGCTGGTGGTCGGCCGGCCGGTGTCCTTCTTCTACGAGTCGCCGAAGTTCGGCGAGTCCGGCTGCACCGCGAACGAGTGCGCCCGCGAGGTGCTGGCCATCGGCACGCCGATCCTGTGGTGGGCGGGCGTGGTGGCGCTGGTGTACTGCCTCTACCGCTGGCTGGCCCGGCGGGACTGGCGGGCCGGCGCGGTGCTCTGCGGGCTGGCCGCGAGCTACCTGCCCTGGCTCTACTACCAGGAGCGGACGATCTTCCTGTTCTACGCGGTCGCCTTCGCCCCGTTCCTGGTGCTGGCGGTCACCATGATGATCGGCGCGATGCTCGGCCCGGCGACCGCCTCGCCGGACCGGCGGCTGGTCGGCGGCGCCGCGGCGGGGCTGCTGATCCTCGCGGTGATGTGGAACTTCCTGTACTTCTACCCGCTCTACACCGGGCAGACGATCCCGATGGACGACTGGCGCGGCCGGATGTGGTTCACCAGCTGGATCTGAGGTTCGCTCTGTCGCAGGTGTGTCACAAGTGGTCTTTGTGCCGGGTGTGCACGCATGATTTGCCCGTACCGTGTCAGGGCCGATCCATCGGCTGGACCAAACACGGGGGACGACACACCATGAACAAGGGCGCCAAGATCGGCATCAGTACGGTAGCCGCCGCCATGCTGGCGGCGGCCGGGTACGGGGCCTACAGCTTCGCCACCGGCGGCAGCGAGCCGGATGCGGGCAAGCCCCGGACGGTGGTCGCCGAGGCGCCGAGCCCGGAGCTGGCGGCGGCGGGCGCGAAGGCCTTCCTGGAGGCCTGGGCCAAGGGCGACCTGGCGGCGGCGGGCGCGCTGACCGACACCCCGGAGGCCGCGACCGCGACGCTGACGGCGTTCAAGCAGAAGGTGAACCCGAGCGGGCTCACCCTCACCCCGGGCGGCCCGGCCCCCGCGGCGCCGACCGCCTCCGGAGCGCCCACCGCCTCCGGAGCGCCCACCCCCGGCTCCGCCGGCGCGTCCGGCACCCCGGCGCCGGCCCCGGCCCCGGCCCACCAGGTGCCGCTGTCCTTCAAGGCCAAGCTGGAGTTCGCGCAGACCGGCACGCCCTGGTCCTACGACGGCGTGCTCGGCATGGTGAAGATGAGCGACGGCAAGGCCGCCGTGCACTGGGCCCCCACCGTGATCCACCCCAAGCTGGGCACGGGCGAGTCGATCGCGGTCAAGCCGGTCACCTCGCCGGCGAGCTCGGTCGTGGACCGCAAGGGCAAGGCGCTGACCTCGGCCTCGATCACCCCGCTGCTCGGCCAGATCAAGGCCCCCGTCCCGGATGGCTCGGCCGAGGCCGGCACCGCCGTGGTGATCACCGACGACGTGGGGAAGGCCAAGCCGGAGACGGTCTTCACCATCGTCGACCCCAAGCCGGCGCCGCCGCTCAAGCTGACCATCGACGCCGACCTGCAGAAGGCCGCCGAGGCCGCCGTCCAGGAGGCCTCCAAGGGCGGCACGCTGAAGGCCTCGATCGTGGCGGTCGAGCCCAGCACCGGCAACGTCCTGGCGGTCGCCAACGCCCCGGCCACCGGCCAGAACCGGGCCTTCCTCGGGGCCATCGCCCCCGGCTCCACCATGAAGGTCATCACCTCGGCGGCCCTGATGGAGGCCGGGGTCACCCCGGACACCGCGGTGGCCTGCCCGGACGCCACCAACGTCGGCGGCCAGGACTTCAAGAACGACTTCACCGAGGCGCACCCGGACTTCAAGTTCCGCCAGGACTTCGCCCAGTCCTGCAACACCGCCTTCATCAACGAGGGCAAGGCCCGGCTGAAGAACGACTCGCTGCCCGCGATGGCCAAGGACGTCTTCGGGCTGGGCCTGGTCTGGCAGACCGGCCTGTCCAACTTCGACACCGTCGTCCCGGCCCCCAAGGGCTCCAACGACATGGTGGCCGAGTTCATCGGCCAGGGCCGGATCCAGACCAACTCGCTGTCGATGGCCTCGGTCGCGGCCACCGTGCAGAGCGGAACGTTCCGCCAGCCGATCCTGGTCCAGGGCCTGCCGCAGGCCCCGGCCAAGCGCCAGCTCTCCGCCGACGTGCTGACCGGGCTGCGGACGGTGATGAACGAGACCGTGCGCACCGGCACCGCCGCCAAGCTGATGTCCCAGATGGCTACCGGCGCCGGCGCCAAGACCGGCACGGCGGAGGTCGGCAACCAGGCGGCCGCCAACAGCTGGTTCACCGCCTTCCGGGGCAACCTGGCGGTCGCGGCCGAGGTCGAGAGCGGCGGCCACGGCGCCGATGCCGCCGGGCCGGCCGCCGTGAAGCTGCTGCAGCTCGGCAACGGCTGACCGGTCGGCCCGCGCGTCAGACCCCGGCGAGCACCGCCGGGGCCCGACCGCGCTCACCCTCGCCGTGCCAGCCCCAGCTGCGGGTGGCCAGCCTTGGCCAGAGCACCAGCACGATGGGCAGCGCGAGGTAGCCGAACCGGCCCGCCGGGGCGAGCATGAACGCCACCGCGAGCCCGGCGGCGAGCAGGTCGCAGGCGGCGACCGCCGAGGTCGGCGGGTAGGCCAGCAGCCAGAGCGCGACGCCCAGGCCCGCCAGGCACAGCAGGGTGAGCGAGATGATGTGGCCGGTCGGGCCGAGCCCGGCCAGCACCTTGCCGGGCAGCGGGCTGCCGGCCGGGGTGCGCACGGCCGTCAGCCCCAGCGGGAAGCGGATCACCTGCTCGCGCAGCGCCGCACCGGCGTTCAGCACGGTCGGCAGGATCACCGCGATGCTGACCGAGAGCGACACCGCGGCGGCCCGGGCGGCGGGTCGGCGCCCGTGCAGCCGCCAGATCAGCAGCAGGGCGACCGGGAGGGCGGGCCAGGCCGTCCACTTGAGGGTGCAGGCGAGCGCGAGCACCAGCCCGGTGGAGATCGGTCGGCCGCGGGCGGCGCAGGCCATCGCCAGGCAGCAGACGCCGATCAGCGGCAGGTCCACCCCGCCGACGGCGAGGGCCAGGGCGATCAGCGGCGAGGCGGTCAGCGCGGCGAGCGGCAGCAGCGGGGCCCGGCCGGGCACGACCGGACGCAGCAGCCGCCAGCAGGCCAGCAGGCAGACCAGCAGGGTGAGGGCGAACCAGATCCGCGCGTCGCCGAGCACCAGCGCGACGGGGTTGGCGCTGCCGAGCGCGGCCCTGGGCAGCCCGAACAGGGCCATCCCGGGCAGGTAGGGGTTGTAGTCGGTGACCACCACGGGGTGCACCAGGTACGGGCTGCCGGTGTGCATCAGCAGCCGGGCGGAGCGTTCGACCACCATCACCTCGGACTGGTGCCGCCCGTGCAGCGCCAGCAGGATCAGCGGGGTCAGCACGGCGCCGACCAGCGCCACCAGCGCCGCGGCCCGCGGGGCCCAGCGCTGCGGGAGGGTGAGGCACAGCACGGCGGCCAGCGCGTAGGTCGGGGCGGCCACGGTGCCCCAGAAGATCTGGTTGGACAGGTCGGACACGAGCGGGAAGGCCTCCGCCCAGACCGCCGCGGCCACGCAGCCGAGCGCCTGGATGCCCCGGTGGCCGACCCAGCGGGCCGGGAGCCGGACCACCGCGGCCCGCTGCCGGGGGACCTTGCCCGAGGCGCCGCCCCGGGGAGGACCGTGCACGGCGCAGTCGGCCTGCTCGGCGGAGAACGGCGGACGTGTGCTCACCATGTCAGGAAGATTAGGCCGTTGAGTGTGCGCTGTCCTCGGACTCGACGCGCCGGTTCTGTGGAGCTTCGCTCCCGGGCGGGCCGCCGAGGCCGGCCGGCGGCCCGGAACCGGCCCGGTCGGCCCCTCACCGGCCCGGGCCGGTGCCCTGGTCGGCACCCGGGCGGATGCCCTGGTGCGCGCCCCGGTCGGCGGGCCGCGAGGAGTTGACGCCGTACCTGGAGCCGAGGGCGGGGTTGCTGGCCAAAGCACGGATCTTTCCGGTCGGGGACGGGGTCCTGCGGCGGGCGGAGCGCCCGGCCGCGACCTGACCGGACAACCATGCGCCGAACGGCGAAAATGCGCCAGTGGCGCAAACGGATCGGCCCGGGGTGCGGCTTGTACGGATCGTCACAGATCGCCGGACATATCCGGACATCACGCCGGAGATCCGGCCGGCAGGCCGGCCCCGCTCCCCAAGTCCGGTGAAGCTACCGGCCGGTCAGTACCGCCTGCATGACCGCCTTGGCGATCGGCGCGGCCAGCCGGCCCCCGGTCACGTCGGTGGCGTCGCTGTCCGCGACCACCACGGCCACCGCCACCGGCGGCACCTCGGACGAGCCGCTCGGCTTCGCCCAGGAGATGAACCAGGCGAACGGGGTGCCGGAGTTGCCCACCCCGTGCTGCGCGGTGCCGGTCTTCCCGCCCACCGTGGCACCCGGGATCCGGGCGCTGCGGCCGGTGCCGTTGTCGACCACGTCGGTCATCAGCTGCTGCACCCGGCCGGCCACCGAGGAGTCCATCGCCTCCCGGTAGAGCGCCGGCCGCATCACCTGGACGGTGCTGCCGTCGGCCTTGGTCAGCTTGTCCACAAGCTGTGGATACATCACCCGGCCGCCGTCGGCGACGCCGGCCGCGACCATCGCCATCACCAGCGGGGTGGCCGCGGTGTCGTACTGGCCGATCGAGGAGAGCGCGAGCTGCGCGGGGTCCATCGCGCGGTCGAAGTTGCTCCGCGCGGCGCGCACCGGGATGTCCAGGGAGGCGTCGTCGAAGCCGAAGCTCTCGGCCATCGAGACCATCCGCTCCAGCCCGACCTGCACCCCGAGGTAGCCCAGCACGCTGTTGCAGGACAGCACCATCGCGGTGTCCAGCGACAGGTTCGGCCGGTCGCAGGCCGTGGTGTCGTTGACCAGCTCGGTGGTGGTGCCCGGCAGCACGTACGGGGAGGGCGCCCCGGTGGGCGCGTCGATGTCCTCCACCACGCCGTTCGCCAGCGCCGCGGCGGCGGTGACCACCTTGAAGGAGGAGCCGGGCGGGTAGATCTGGCGCAGCGCCCGGTTGAGCATCGGCTGGTTGGTGTCCGCCTGCAGCCGGTCCCAGGCCTGCCGGTCGGCGGCGCCGGAGCCGGCGAAGGAGCCCGGGTCGTACGAGGGGGTGCTGGCCAGCGCCAGGATCCGGCCGGTGGCGGGCTCCAGCGCGACCACCGCGCCCTGCTGGGTGCCCAGGCCCTGGAGGGCCGCCTGCTGGGCCGCCCGGTCGATGGTGGTGTGGACGTCGCCGCCGGGGTTCTGCCGCCGGGCGACCGCGTCCCACAGGGCCCAGCTCGCCAGCCGGCTGTCGGTGCCGGAGAGCAGGTCGTCGTAGACGCCTTCGAGCTGGGTGTTGCCGTAGGTCTGGGAGGAGTAGCCGGTGACGGCGGCGTACCGGCGGCCGTCGGTGTAGGTGCGCTCGTAGTCGAACCGGCCCCCGGTCGGGGTGGAGCCGGTGATCGGCTCCCCGGCCACCAGGATGTTGCCGCGCGGCTGGTCGTAGCGCTGGATGGTGAGCCGCTGGTTGGCCGGGTTGTGGTCGAGCGCGTTCTTCTGGAACACCTGCACCCGGGTGGCCTGCACCGCCAGCGCCACGATCAGCAGCACGCAGAAGGTGCCCGCCCGGCGGCCGGTGGTGGAGATGCCGGGCAGGCCCTGCGGGCCACCGCCGGACGAGCTCCGCGCCCGCTGTCGACGCGGCATCAGCCCTCCCGCTCGGGCAGCGGGCGACGGGCCAGGTCGCTCATCCGGACCAGCAGCGCGACGATGATCCAGTTGGTCACCACCGAGGAGCCGCCCTGGGCGATGAAGGGCAGCGTCATCCCGGTGAGCGGGATCAGGTCGAGGACGCCGCCGGCCACCACGAACACCTGCAGCCCGACGATGGCGGCCAGCCCGATCGCCAGCAGCCGGCCGAACGGGTCGCGCAGCGCGATCCCGGTCCGGAACCCCCGCGAGATCAGCAGGGCGTAGAGCAGGAACAGCGACACCAGCCCGACCAGGCCCAGCTCCTCACCGATGGTGGCCAGGATGAAGTCCGACTTGGCCGCGAAGCCGATCAGGATCGACCCGCCGAGGCCGAGGCCGGTGCCGAGCATCCCGCCCCAGGCGAAGGCGAACAGCGACTGGGCGATCTGGTTCGGCCCCTGACCGGCCGCGATCGAGGCCAGCGGGTGCAGCCAGTCGGTGACCCGGCCGTGCACGTGCGGGGAGAGCCAGCCGACGCCCACCGCGCCGGCCGCGGCGAGGAAGAGCCCGATGGCGATCCAGCCGCTGCGGGCGGTGGCCACGTACAGCATCACCACGAACAGGCCGAAGAAGAGCAGCGAGGTGCCCAGGTCGGTCTCCAGCACCAGGACGCCCACGAAGGCCGCCCAGATCATCAGCACCGGCCCGAGCACCCGGCCGAGCGGCAGCTGGAACCAGAGCACCTTGCGACCGGTCAGGGCGAGCGCGTCCCGGTGGACGGCCAGGTACGCGGCGAAGAAGACCGCCAGCAGGATCTTGGCGAACTCGCCCGGCTGGAAGGAGAGCGGGCCGAGCGTGATCCAGATCCGGGAGCCGTACACCGGCGGGAAGAGGATCGGCAGGACCAGCAGCACCAGGGCGGCCAACGCGCCGACGTAGGCGTAGCGCTGGAGGATCCGGTGGTCACGCAGCAGCAGCACCACCGCGATGAACAGCGCCACCCCGAGGGTGGACCAGAGCAGTTGGGTGGGCGCCGCCGCACTCCTCGGGGTGGCCCGGTCGAGCCGGTAGATGACGACCAGTCCGATCCCGTTGAGCAGGACCGCGATCGGCAGCAGCAGCGGGTCGGCGTACCGGGCCCGCCGGCGCACCACGGCATGCGCCAGCAGGGCGAGCACGCCGAGCGCGGCGCCGTAGGCGGCCGCGTCCGAGGGCGGGGTGCCGTCGATGTTGACCCCGACCTCGATGTAGCCGAACACCGAGATCAGCACGGCCGCGACGAGCAGGGCGAGTTCGGTGTTGCGCCGGGTGCGGGCGGGCCGGCCGGCCGGTGGGCCGGAGCGGACGGTTGCTGAGGGTGTGGCCACTGGCCGTCCTGTCCTGCTCAGGGAGGCGAAGCGGGGCCGCCGGGGCGGACACCCCGTCCACCCCGGTCTCGTCCTGGCGTCGACTCAGACCGCGCTGCCCTGCGCGGCCTTGACGGCCTCCCGCAGGTGCTCCTCCTCCTCGGTGGTCAGCGAGGTCTGGATGATCCGGCCGTCGTCGCGGCGCTCCACCACGACGATGTCCTCCAGCTCGATCAGCTTCTGCTTCTGCAGAGCGATCGCCTCGTCCCGGACCTGCCGGGCGGTGGCCGGATCCGGGTAGGCGATCGCGAAGAGGTTGCTCACGAGGCGGTTCCTTCCGACAGGTGCGGTGTTACGGATGCGGCTCTCCGAGCACCCTAGCGAGAATTAGCCATACTTATCCGGCTTCCTGGCGGTGTGTCCCTGATTGCCCGGCCGCCGCCCCGCCGGTCCGCGCACCACCGATCTCCCCTGCGCCCCGTCCCCCGCAGGGCAGTTCGCCGCATCCCGCCCGCATTGGGTGTTCCCAACTGATGATCCATAGGATCGGTCCGTGACGACCACCCGATCCCGACGGCCGGCCCGGCCGGCAGGCCTGCTGGCCGCACTGGCGATAACCGCCGGTGCGGTGCTCAGCGGCCTTCCGGCACACGCCGACGAACCAAGCGGCGGCAGCGCCGCAGCCACCCGCGAAGCTCCCAAGGTCGACCTCGTCCTCGATGTCAGCGGCTCCATGCGAGCCGAGGACATCCAGGGCAAGAGTCGGATCTCGGTCGCCCAGAAGTCGCTGAGCGAGGTCATCGACGCGCTCCCGCCCCAGGCCGACTTCGGCATCCGCACCCTGGGGGCCACCTACCCCGGCAACGACAAGGCCGAGGGCTGCAAGGACACCAAGCAGCTCTTCCCCGTCGGCAAGACCGACAAGGTCGAGGCCAAGACCGCGGTGGCCACCCTGCGGCCGACCGGCTGGACCCCGATCGGCCTGGCGCTGCGCGGCGCCGCCCAGGACCTCGGCGACGGCCCGACCACCCGCCGGGTGGTGCTGATCACCGACGGCGAGGACTCCTGCGCCCCGCCGGACCCGTGCGACGTCGCCCGTGAACTCGCCGCCCGGGGCATCCCGCTGGTGGTCGACACCCTCGGCCTGGCGCACGACGACAAGACCCGCCAGCAGCTGCTGTGCATCGCCAACGCCACCGGCGGCACCTACACCGACGTGCGCACCCAGGAGCAGCTGACCCAGAAGGTCAACCAGCTGGTCGGCCGGGCGGCCGACACCCACAACGTCACCCCGGCCAAGACCGCCGGCACCGACAAGTGCGAGACCGCGCCGGTGCTGACCCCGGGCGTCTACGCGGACCGGGAGAAGTTCGCCGAGCACCGGGTCTACCGGGTGCCGGTCAAGCCCGGCCAGGAGCTGCGCGCCTCGGTCAGCGTCACGCCGGACCGGGCGGTCGCCCGGGACTACGGGGTGCTGCTGCAGGCCACCGACCAGGTCGGCCAGGAGCTGGTCCGCGGTACCGACGCGGGCAGCGGGCGCACCGACGTCGCCTCCACCGGCGTGCGCTGGTCCGCCCCGGGCGACCCGGAGGCCTCGAAGAGCGCCTCCCCCTCCGCCGCCACCACCGGCAAGCCCGGCGCCGACGGCACGGTCTGCCTGATCGTCAGCAACTCCTTCGCCCCGCAGGCGGGCGTCCAGGCCGACCCCGGCCTGCCGCTGGAGCTGACCGTGGACGTGGCCGCCGCCTCGCCGGCCCCCGACGGCCCCGCCATGGGCCTCGGCCGGGGCTGGATCCTGTTGCTCACGCTGACCCTGGCCGGTCTGCTCACCGGGCTGGTCTTCGGCTGGGTGGCACGCTGGCGAATCGCCGTCTGGCGGGAGAACTGACCATGCGCACGCCTCTCAAGGTCCTCCGCACCGGGCTGCTCGCCCTCGGCCTGACCGCCCTGGCCGCCCCGGCCGCCTCGGCCGCCTCGCCCTCGGCCTCGCCGTCCCCCTCCCCCTCCTCCTCGGCCTCGGCCGCCACCGGCCCGGTGACCACCGCGGGCACCACCTTCCTGACTGCGGCCACCCTGGCCCCAGGGCAGGACGCCAAGGTGGCCGCCTCCACCGGTGACTACCTGTACTGGGCGTTCGCCGCCGCCGAGGGCCGGACCGACACCGTGCAGGTCACCGTGGCCCTGCCGCCGTCCACGGACCGCACCGGCCCGCAGACCTGGTCGGTCGAGCTGTTCGACGGCCTGCGCCGGCGCCAGTCCTGCACCGCGGGCCCGCAGAACGCCACCGCCCAGCAGAGCGTCGGCTCGGTGTCGCTGAGCTGCACGCTGCGCCGGATCCGGTCCTGGGCCGAGCCGTGGTCGGGCGACCCGCTGCCGGGCACGTACTACGTCCGGCTCTCGGTCTCCGAGGTGCCCCAGCAGGACCTGGGCCTGGCCGCCCAGGTGCAGGTGCACGTCGGCACCAAGGGCGGGGCGGACGACGCCCAGCCGGAGGGCGGCTCGCTCAAGGCCCCGCTGGTGCCGCCGGTGAACGCCGGCGCCACCGCCCCCGCCGGGGGCACCGCCGCCCCGGCGGCCTCCACCGCCCGGGCCGCGGCCCCGGCCGAGCCCGAGTCGCACTGGTACTCGGGCCTGTTCTCGGGCTGGAACACCCGCTGGTTCTGGACCCTCGCGGGCGGGGCGCTGGCCGCGCTGGCCGGCGTCGCGGGCTACACCCTGACCCGGCACCCGCGCGGCCGCCGTCCGGTCGGCCCCGCACCGGTGCCCCGCCAGCCGCACGCGCCCCAGCACGCGCCGCAGCACGACCCGTACCGCTCCTGACGGTACGCGCCCGCAGGACGCCGAAGGCCCGGCCGGAGTTCGACTCCGGCCGGGCCTTCGGCGTTCGCGGGCCGCCTCACCCGGTCGGGGCCGGGGCCGGCACCTCCAGATCGCGGACCGCGGCCACCAGCGGCGCCAGCTCGGCCCGCTGCTCGGCGGCGGCCAGCGCCTCGCGCAGGGCGGCGTCGTTGACCGGCCGGGCCCGCTCCAGCAGCGCGAGCCCGGCCGGGGTGACATCGGTGTAGATGCCGCGGCGGTCGGTCGCGCAGAGGTAGCGGGTCAGCAGCCCGCGCTCCTCCAGCCTGGTCACCAGGCGGGTGGTCGCGCTCTGGCTGAGCACCACGGCGTCGGACAGCTCGTGCATCCGGAAGTGGCCGCCCTCGCCGTCGTGCTGCGCGCTGAGCACGTCGAGCACCGAGAACTCCCGGACGCTCAGCTCGTGCGCGGCCTGCAGGGCCCGCTCGACGTGCGACTCGATCCGGCCGTGCAGGGCGGACAGGGCGCACCAGCCCTGGGCGAGGCCAGGCTGCGGTCGGGTCATGGGAACTCCCTTCGGAGGTGTACCGCACAGGGTAGTCCAGTGCCGCAAAAGAGCGCGTATGCAATAGGCGGCGTTTGCAAGTACCTGCGTCTGCAATTACTCTCGGAGCCGTCAACCCCACACCCCCGCACGAGAGGCTCCTCGCCATGCCACTCGCCCTTCTGGCGCTCACCATCGGCGCCTTCGGCATCGGCACCACCGAATTCGTGATCATGGGGCTGCTGCCCGACGTCGCCGCCTCCTACGGCGTCTCCATCCCCACCGCCGGCCTGCTCACCACCGGCTACGCCCTGGGCGTGGTGATCGGCGCTCCGGTGCTCGCCGTGATCGGCAGCCGGATCAGCCGCAAGCGGATGCTGATGGCCCTGATGGGGCTGTTCGTTGCCGGCAACCTGGTCTCCGCCCTCGCCCCGACCTTCGCCCTGATGCTCACCGGCCGGGTGATCGCCTCGCTCGCCCACGGCGCCTTCTTCGGCATCGGCTCGATCGTCGCCGCGCGCCTGGTCGCGCCCGGGAAGCAGGCGGGCGCGATCGCCCTGATGTTCACCGGGCTGACCGTGGCCAACGTGGTCGGCGTCCCGCTCGGCACGATGATCGGCCAGCAGGCGGGCTGGCGGATCACCTTCGCCCTGGTCGCCGGGCTCGGCGTGCTCGGCCTGCTCGGCGTCGCCGCACTGATCCCGCAGGACGAGCCCCCGCGCCGCGGCGAGGCCCGGATCCGCCGCGAGTTGGCCGCCTTCCGCAACGTCCAGGTGATCCTGGCGATGGCGATGACCGTGCTCGGCTTCGGCGGCGTGTTCGCCGCGATCACCTACATCGCGCCGATGATGACCGAGGCCGCCGGCTACGCGGACGGGTCGGTGACCTGGCTGCTGGTGCTGTTCGGTCTGGGCATGGTGGCCGGCAACCTGGTCGGCGGCCGCTACGCCGACCGGCGGCTGATGCCGATGCTGTTCGTCGCGCTGGGCTCGCTCGCGGTGGTCCTAGCGCTGTTCGCCTTCACCGCGCACAGCAAGCCGCTCGCCGCCGTCACCATCCCGCTGATCGGCGCCTTCGGATTCGCCACCGTCCCGCCGCTGCAAAAGCGCGTCCTGGACCAGACCGCCGACGCGCCCACCCTCGCCTCGGCCGTCAACATCGGCGCCTTCAACCTCGGCAACGCGCTGGCCGCCTGGCTCGGCGGCCTGGTGCTCACCGCCGGCCTCGGCGCCACCGCCCCCAACTGGGTCGGCGCCCTGCTGGCCGCCTCCGCCCTGGTGCTCGCCGTGGTCGCGGTCACCCTGGAGCGCCGTGCGAGGAGCGCGGCGCCGGCCGCCGCGCTCCCCGAGCCCGCACCGGTCGGCTGAGACCGGGTGCCCGCCCCGCCCGGCCCGCCGCGCTCCTCGCACGGCCGGCCGGGCAGGTGCGCGCCCGGCGGCTTCAGCGCCCGGCGCCGATCAGGTCCAGGATCCGGGCCGCGGAGGTGCCCAGGCCGCTCGGCCCGAACCGGTCACCCACCGGCGCGCCGGGCCCGGGCCGGCCCGGGAGTGCGGGAGCGAACTGGCGGATCAGGTCGGCCTCCCCGTAACGGCGGCAGTCCCGGTGCCACTTGAGGATCCCGGAGAGCCAGTTCTCCAGCTCCCGCACATAGCCGTCGAGGATCTTCCGGGCCTCCGGGCTCAGGTCGAAACCCTCGTAGAGCAGCGGCAGTTCGTTCTGGGCGACGTGCTGGAACTGCCGCATCCGGGAAGTCATCAGGTCGTGGACCATGGCCAGCGCGGTCGGGTAGTCGCAGTCGAAGAAGTTCTGCACCACCAGCACGCCGTTGTGGAACTCGCCCTCGTACTCGACCTCCTTCTGGTACGAGAACACGTCGTTGACCAGGCAGGCGTAGTCGGCCGCCGCGTTCTCCAGCGAGCGCATCGGGCCGCTCCGGTAGATCTCCGGCGGGACTTCGTTGCCGTGTCCGAGGCGGCACAGGCTCATGGTGAGGTCCGAGCCGAAGGTGGCCCGGCGCATCTCCATGTAGTCGACCGGGTCGGGGATACGGTTCTGCGCCTGGTTGGCCAGCTCCCAGAGCCAGCTGGCCGTCATGTCCTCGATGGTCCTGCGGAACTTGCGCCGGTGCTCGACCGGCATCGGGCCGGCGGTGCGCTCCCACAGGTCGGCCAGCGCGCGCTCCATCGCCGTGCCGGGCACCGGGGTCGGCTCGCCCTCGACCGGCATGAACGCCGCCAGCCGCTCGGTGGTCGCCTTGGCACCGGCCAGGTCCCGGGTGCGGCCGAACACCACCGGGTAGTAGTCGTCCGCGTACGTGCCCCAGGCCAGCCAGCCCGAGGTGAGGTCCAGCTCCTCCAGGGTGGCGTCCGGGTGGATCCCCGCGGCGCACAGCGCGAGGTCGTAGTCGTGCAGCTTCTCCTCGGTCCACACGTGCGAGCCCGGGTCGCCCGGCTGGATCTCCAGCAGGCCCATCCGGTGGCACCAGTCGACCAGGTGCTGCCGGGCCTGGTCCAGGTACGGGCTGAGGGTCAGCTCGAACGGCATCACGAACTCGGGCAGCTGCGAGGGCCCGGTCCTGCGGAACGGCACGTGGCTGTGGCTGCGCCGCCGGCTGCCCGCGTCCAGCAGCCCGGTCGCCCTGGCGAGGTCCGCCGCCGTGGTGCCGATCCCGCCGATCCGGTACGGCTCCCAGTGGGTGGCCGCGGCGGCGCCCTCCCCGCTGCCGTTCATGTAGCGGCTGGAGCGCATGTGCCACTCGTGCCCGCCGGACTGCCAGTCCTGCATGCCCTTGACGTACGCGAGCACCCGGGCCGCGCCGATCGGGTCCACGCCGTGCTCCGCGAAGAGCGGGCCGAGCTCGGTGAGCGCGGTGTTCTCGAACTGCTGCAGCCGGGAGGTGAGCAGCTCGTTGACCGCGTCCGCGGCCTCCTGGGTGGTGCAGTTCAGGAAGGTCTCCAGGACCAGCACGCCGTTGCTGAGCTCGCCCTCGTCCAGGATCTCCCGCTCGTAGGAGAACAGGTCGTTGCGCAGGTGCACACCGTCCGAGAAGGCGTCCCGGAGAACCCGCAGCGGGCGCGAGTCGGCGACCGAGGCGGGCACCTCGGCCTGCGCCGCGTACTCGATCAGGCCGGCCGACCAGGGCGCGCCGCCGACCTTGCGGCGCATCTCGATGTACTCCACCGGGTTGGCGATCCGGTGGATGTCGATGTTGGCGAGCTCCCAGTCCGACTCGTTGAGCAGGTTCCTGGTGCTCTCCGCGAAGCGCTCCCGCCACTCCATCGACATGCTCGGCACCGTCCTGGCCCACAGGTCGGCGAGGCCCGCCTCGACCGGGTTGGTCGGCTCCGGGAAGCCGTCCGCCAGGTCCATCGGCATGAAGGCCGGCAGCCGGTCCAGGTACTCCTTGCCGGCCTTGCGGTCCTGCGGGCGCTTGAAGACCTCCAGGAAGTGGTCGTCGAAGAAGAAGACCCACACGTACCAGTCCGTCACCAGCGACAGCGTCGGGCCGTCGCAGTCGGGGTGGGTGTAGGCGCAGAGCAGGGCGTAGTCATGGGAGTCCAGGTCGTGCTCGTCCCAGACCCCCGATCCCTCCAGCATCCCCATCTCCCGGGCCCACCTCTTGGTGTGCGCCCGGGCCTCCTCCAGATGGGGGTTGAGCCGGGCCGGATACGGCATGTAGAAGTCCGGCAGTTCAAACGGCTGCGACACGTGCGGCGGCCCTTCGTCGACGGTGGCGGCACCAGGGCCGACGGGAGCCGGCAGCGGCTCGCCCCGGGGTGCCTGATGATCCGTCACGAGGCTAGGCGGCCGGGCCACCGGCCCCGCCGCCCCCACCACAAACTCGCCCGATCGGGTGAAGCTGGTGCGGTCCACGGTCCGCCTGGCCGCCTGTCCGCCTGGCCGCCCGCCTGCCCGTGCCCGCCCCGGCTAGCCGGCCGCCGCCGCGCCGGTCGCCACCGGACGCCAGCGGGAGAGGTCGACCGCGTCCTGCACGTGGCCGGCCTGGTCCCAGCGCCCGTCGGCGTGCCGGATGGTGTGGTAGAGGTCGCCCGTGTTGGTGCTGGGGGCGAAGACCAGCTGGAACTCGCCGTCGACCGCGGCGCCGTCCACCCCGCCGAGGTTGGAGCCGTAGTAGCCGGCCCGGTCGAAGTGGACCTGGCCGGGGACGTCGCCCCAGCGGGTCCAGCGGCCGTCCGCACCACGAATCGCGTGGTACGCGCCGACCTGGCTGTTGTCGCAGACCACGACCTGCAGGGCGCCGTTGATCCCGGCGACCGCCACGTCGGTGGTCCAGCCCCAGGGCGAAGGGGTGCCGGTGGCGCCCATCACGTTGCCCCACGGCTGCCAGCTGCCGTCGGCGTGCCGGATGGTGTGCAGCACCTCGCCGGCCCAGGTGGTGCCGACCAGCTGCAGCTCCCCGTTGAGCTCGGTGGTGGCCACGCTGAAGAACTGGCCGGAGCCGAGCCCGGAGGAGGCGCTCACCACGCCCCACGGCTGCCAGCTGCCGTCCGCCCGCTCGACGGTGTGCAGCACCCGCCCGGCGGGGTCGATCGCCGTGACCTGGAGCTGCCCGTTGACCCAGGAGGACTTGATCCGGCCCATCTGCCAGTAGTCCTGGCTGACGGGCAGGTCGGCGAGGCCGACCATCGGCGTGACCTCGCTCCAGCTGCCGTCCGGCTGCTGCACGGACTGGACGAACCGCTTGCCGGACGAGAGCGACTGGGCACCGAGCATCCGCTTGCGACCGTGGTCGACGGTGACGGTCCAGTACCAGAGGCCGGCGAACTGCGGGATCTCGCGCGCCTGGTCCCAGGTCCGGTCCGGGGCCCGGCGGGTCTCCACCACCTTCCACGGGTCCGCCCGCAGCAGCAGGTTGAGCCCGGCGGCGGACGGCCCGCCCTGCGCGGCGGCACTCGCGTGGCCGCTCCCGGCGGGGCGCGGGGCGGGTGCCGCGCCCGCGGTGCCGGCGGCCGCCGCGACCGTCATGACGCCGGCGGCGGCGATCACGGCCGCGCGCCGCGCGACCGCCGTGGTGGTGAGGTGAGCTGTCACTGGTTTCCCCCCGATGTTCGAGTGCGCGGTGTGCGCTGCGCAGGTGTTCTATCAGACGGTCGCCCCCGCACCCGCCGAATTTCCTCCACCGCCCCCTCCCGGAACCGGCACTGCCGCGCCGCCCGGTGTCCCGGACGGCGCGGCAGGCTCGGTGATCGGAGGTCAGGACGTGAAGTAGCCGTTCAGATCGGCGATCACGTCCACGTCGCCCAGGTGGTTGTAGAGGGTCACCCGGCCGTCCACCACCGGGACCACCACCAGGTTGGAGACGGTCTGCCCGGCCGTGAAGTTGAGGTTGGAGACCCCGGGGCGCGCCACGCCGTGCGGATACACCGTGAGGTGGCTGTCCCAGGTGGGCGCGGTGACGGTGACGTTCAGCACCACCGCGGTCACCCCGGTCGCGGGCACGCCCTCGACCCCGGCCACCTTGAGGCTGACGATCCCGTCCGTGCCCACCGTCCCGGCCCGGGCGCCCGCGCCGTACCGGGTGTCCAGCAGCCGTACCGGCCCGGCCGAGGAGAAGATCGATCCGGTGGCGGAGTAGTAGCCGGTGACGTCCGCGATCAGGTCGACCGAGCCCGCGTTGTTGCGCAGGTCCACCTTGCCGTTCAGCACCGGGACGGTCACCAGGTTCGGCACCGTCTGCCCCGCCTTGAAGTTGAGGTTCGACACGTCGGGCACCGGCCGACCGTCCGGATAGACCGTCACATGCCCGTCCCCGCTCGGATCGACCGCCGTCACGTTCATCACCACCGCGGTCACCCCGGTGGCCGGAATCCCGTTCACCCCGGTCACCTGGAGCGCCACCACCCCACCCGGACCGACCCGCTGCTGCTTGGCACCGACCCCGTACCGGGTGTCCATGAAACGCAGCGGAGTGATCGGCGTCAGCGCGGAGCCGGTGGCCCCGTCGGTGGTGTAGTAGCCGGTGACGTCCGCGATCAGGTCGACCGAGCCCGCGTTGTTGCGCAGGTCCACCTTGCCGTTCAGCACCGGGACGGTCACCAGGTTCGGCACCGTCTGCCCGGCCATGAAGTTGAGGTTCGACACGTCGGGCACCGGCCGACCGTCCGGATAGACCGTCACATGCCCGTCCCCGCTCGGATCGACCGCCGTCACGTTCATCACCACCGCGGTCACCCCGGTGGCCGGAATCCCGTTCACCCCGGTCACCTGGAGCGCCACCACCCCACCCGGACCGACCCGCTGCTGCTTGGCACCGACCCCGTACCGGGTGTCCATGAAACGCAGCGGAGTGATCGCGACGAAGCGGCTCTGCGCCGGGGTCGCCGCCGCCGTGACGGTGTACGCCTTGGGGAGGTAGCCCGGCGAGGGCACCCCGCCGGTGTACCCGATGCCGTCCAGCACCACGTCGTAGCTGCCGGGCTCCAGCCCCCCGGTGTCCACCAGGACGTCGAGGGCGGTCCCGTCCGGGCTCACCGACAGCGGCGACATGACCGGCTGGGTGCTGCTCCAGCTGTCGCTGCGGACCAGCTTCACCTTGGTCCCCAGGGTGAGCCCGCTGCCGCGGACGACCGCCTGGGTCCTGGTCCCGGCGGCGCCGGTCGCGGGGCCGATCCCGGTCGGCAGGGCGCCCTGCCCGTGGGTGCAGCCGGTGTTGCAGAACCCCTGCATGCTGTACTCCACCGGGGTGGCCGCCTTGGCGGCGGTCAGCAGCAGGACGGCCTTGCCGGCCTCGGCGCCGCCGAGGGTCTGGCACCGCGCGCCGAACGCGCCGTACGAGCCGCCGCACTGGTAATTGTTCCCGGAGGTGTCCCACTTGGCGCCGAGCAGGCTCAGCACGGGGGTTTCGAGGCCGGTGGCGCTGCTGGTGCCGACGACGTCGAAGGCCTGCGAGGGCAGCAGGTCGATCACGGCGCAGTAGGCGGTGGCGGACTCGGAGAGCACCCCGCTGCGCAGCGGGAAGCCGTCGACCGAGATCGGATGGGCGGTGCACTCCGGGGCCCAGCCGGCCGCGGTGCCGACCTTCCAGGTGTCCACATCGGTGTGGATGGCCTTGTCCGTGTACCCGGCTGCGACCACGATCGCGGTGTACGAGGTCGAGCCGGTGACCTGGCAGGCGATGCCCCACTGCTGGCAGAGCACCTTGCCCCCGGCGTCGACCACCATCAGCAGCGTGGAGGGGTCGTACCGCGTGCCGAGGGTCCGCGCGCTCAGCCAGTACCTGTCGGTGGCGGCGCCGCCGACCCGGATGCAGCGGGCGTCCAGCGCCGAGGTCAGGTCGAGCGGGGTGGAGCGGCCACCGACCGTCGTCGAGGCCGGCGCCGTGCAGTTCGCGGTCGGCGAGATGTCGCGGCGGACCAGCTGGTAGGTGTCCACCCGGTCCGTGCCCACCAGCATCGCGGTGTACGGGGCGCCGGCGGCGAGCGCGCAGGTGGTGGTGGAGGAGCCGATGGTCGAGCACACCGTGGTGCCCGAGGCGTCGACCAGCTCGACCGCGGCGTTGACCTGGTTCCTGAGGTTGGCGTAGTCGATCATCTCGGCGGTGGAGTGCCGGTCGGCCGGCAGGCTCAGGCAGGCCTGCTGCACGGTCTCGGTCAGCGAGACCTCGGCCCCCCAGGAGCCGTCGAACCCGGACTGCGGCCATGCGGTGCAGCCGGCGCTCTCACCGGTCCGGTGGATCACCAGCCGGTACGCCTTGCCGCCCGTCCCGCTCAGCACCGCGCGGAACGGCGCGGCGCCGGTGAGCTTGCAGACGAGGTACGAGCGGCCGCCGTTGTCGCACTGCCTGACGCCGGCCGCGTCGTAGACCTCGGCCTCGACGGCCTCGCCCTCGGCGGGCGGCCGGTTGAGCAGGTAGACGCCCTTCCCGGTGGCGGTCGGCAGGGCCAGGCAGACCTGCTGCCCGGGCGCCGCGAAGGTCCCGGTGACCGCGCCGGACACCAGGCCGTCGTCCTTGGTCGCGGTGCAGCCGCGGGTCTCCTTGGTCGAGTGGAAGGCCAGGCCGAACGCGCCGGCGGCGGTGTTCCGGGCCTCGACCACCCAGGTGTAGTCACCGGGGGCCAGATCGCAGACCCCGACGGTGCAGTCGGCCACCTGGGCGCTGCCGTCGGGCCGGTACAGCCCGCCGAGCGGGGCGGCGGCCTCGGAGCCGACCGGGGCGAAGGTGTAGCGGGCGGGCTGGGCGACCCGCAGGGTGCGGCAGCGCGCGGTGGGAGTCAGGTCCGGCGAGACGCCGAACGCCTGCGGGTCCACCACCGGGCAGCCCTCCGGGGCGGAGAGGCGCGCCGCGGTGAAGCCGTAGTCCGCTGCCGCGCCCGAGGGCTGCTGCACCGTCACCCGGAACGGCGCGGTGCCGGCGAGCTTGCAGTCCAGGCCGGCGCCCGGGTCGCGCTGCGAGTCGCAGAGCGGCTTGCCGGTGGCGTCGTACACGGTCCGGACGAGCTGGTAGCTGGAGGCGTAGCTGCGCAGCACGCCGTCGGCGGCCAGGTCGAGCGCGTAGCAGTCGCCCGCCGAGGCGGCCGGCAGCGCACCGTGGAACGTGGTCGGGGCGCCGAGCGCGCGGTCGGCCGCACCCACCGTCCGGCAGGCGGTGGAGGACAGCAGCGGGACGTAGGACAGCGCGATGCCGTTCTGCGTGCCGCTGCCGTCGCGGACCTTCAGCGTGTACGTGCCCGCCTGGTTGGTGGCGCAGCGCAGCACGCCGTACCCGTAGCCCGCCCCGAGCGGGTTGTCGCAGGTGACGGCGGTGCCGTCGGGCGCGATCAGCTGGGGGTAGATCCACCCCCGGGTCGCGACGGCCTGCAGCAGCACCAGGTCCTTCTGCTGCGGCAGGGTGAGCGCGAGCGAGACCGTCTGGTACGCGTCGACCGAGCAGCTGACCACCGCGTGCGGCGCGACGGCCGCCGGGCAGGCACCGGCCGGGTCGTCCTGCTGGAGCGACCGCACGGCGGCCTCGTGCTCGGCCTTCGGGTCCGCCTTGGGCGAGGCCTGCGGCTGCGCCGCCTTCGGCCCGGCCGGCGCGGGCGTGTCCACCGCGGCGCCGGCTGCCCAGGCGGCCTTCGTGGACGCGGCCGCGGTCGGGCCGGCGGCCGCCGCGTGGGCGGGGCCGCTCTGACCGACCAAGGACATCAGGACGGTGAGCAGCAAGGCCCCCGAGGCGACCACGGCGCCGCCTCTCCCCCGTCTCCTGCGTACTCTTCCACCGCTTCGCAGCAACGTCATCTCTCCCCCACCCAAGAACGAGCCCGACTCCCGTGACCGTCACCGGAGTTGACGAGCAGCCGGAGTCCAGCCATGCGCCTACGCACCGGCACCACCCGCCCGGCCGGCACACAGGCCGACCGGCGAGACCCTGCCACGTCACCCGGCCGCACGGCGAAGGAATTTCCCGCACCCGCCCGGCATCCGGCGCACTTCAGGCCACTCGGCGACCGGACGATCGAAGGCCCTCCCGGATGGTCCCGGGAGGGCCTTCGCCGTTGGGTGGGTGAGCGGCCGTCAGCCGTTCTGGTAGTAGCCGAAGAGGTCGACGATCAGGTCGAGGTCGCCATCGCTCTCGTTGAAGAAGTCGATGATGCCCCGCCCCGGGGTGACCTGCACCAGGTTCGGCACGGTGCTGCCGCGCCGCCAGTTCAGCGAGGAGGTGTTCGGCGCGTCCACCGGATACGGGTGCCCGCTCCTGTAGTCGGCCAGGGTGTTCGGGTCGGAGGCGACGGTCAGGTGGCCGTCGTCGCCGGTGTTGGTGACGGTGGCGTTGAAGACGAACGCCGGGATGTCCGTGCGCGTGGTCATCGGCAGGTAGGCGTAGTAACGGCCCTCCAGCGGGCCGCCGCCCCAGGTCGCCGGGTCGCGGGTGTCGAGCAGCCGCTCCGGGTCGACCGGCATGAACGCGCCGGCCTCGTTGGTGCTGTAGTAGCCGACCACGTCGACGATCACGTCGGCCCCGCCCCAGGCGCCGTTGAACACCCGGATCTTGCCGTCCGCGCCGACCGGGACGACGACCGCGTTGGCGATCGTCTGCCCGGCGGAGAAGTTCACGTTGGACGCGGTGGGCACCGACTGACCGCTCGGGTAGACGATCAGGTGGCCGTCCTGGCGAGGCTCGGTGACGGTGACGTTCAGCGCGACGGCGGCGATGCCGCCGCTGGGCAGACCCGGGTCGGCGCCGGCGATCTGCACGGGGATCGAGTTGCGGCCGGGCACCTGCCCGCGCGGGGCGCCGGTGCCGTTGCGGGTGTCGACCAGGCGGCGGGGGCCGACCGGGCTGTAGCCGCTGGCCTGGGCCGGGGTGAAGTAGCCGGTGATGTCGGCGATCAGGTCGACCTTGCCCCAGCCGCCGTTGTACAGGTCGACGTAGCCGTCGGTGCCGATCGGCACGATCACCAGGTTCGGCACGGTCTGCCCGGCCCGGTAGTTGACGTTCGACGTGGTCGGCCGCTGGCCGCCTTCCGGGTAAGCGGTGATGTGGCCGTCCGCCGCGGGACCGGTGACCGTCACGTTGAGGACCGCCGCGGTCGCGGTCGCCGGGATGGTGTCCGAGCCGCCGACCTTGAGCCTGACCGTCCCGTACGGCGCGATCTGGCCCTGGGCCGGCACACCGGTGCCGTCACGGCTGTCGAGCAGCCGCTTCGGGCCGTACGCGGTGTACTGCGAGCCGAGCGTGGACACCTTCACCGTGTTGCGGATGGTGTTCCCGACCTTGTCGAAGTCGGTGACGGTGATGGTGTGGTCGCCGAGCTTCTTGTAGACGTGGCCCGGCGTGAACTTCACCGGCTTGTCGCCGTAGAAGTTCAGGACGTCGGTGGTGTCGTCGCCCCACTGGATGTAGATGTCCTGGGCGATCGGCTGGGTGGTCACGTCCACGGCCAGCGAGACACCGTACGCGCTGGTGTTCTTCGCGGTCAGCGCCATCGCGAATCCGGGGTTGTTGCTCTGGAACCTGACCGCGCCCCGGTCCGCCATCGGGCCGTGGCCGAAGTAGTCGGTGGCCAGGGCGCCGGGCGCGGCCTGGTCGGCGGAGCCGATCGCGGCGGAACCGGCCTGCAGGGCGTAGGCGACGCCCCAGTCCGATCCGCTGTTGACCTGCTGCGGGGCTACCGTCTCGACGCTGTCGTGGGCGCCCTGCGGTTGCGCTGCCTTGAAGGCGGCGACGGTCGGGTACGCGGTGCCGGCCCAGCGGTAGGGCCCGGCGCCGTCGGCGACGGCGGAGTAGAAGTCGTTGTAGTCGGTGGTGGTCGCCGGGGCGGACTCGGCGGAGACCGTCACGGCGGGCCGGCCGGAGTCGCAGGCGGCCACGGCGGCCGGCTCGACCAGCATGTTGTTCTGGATCGACACGGCGGTCGAGGCGCCGTCCACGGCGACACCGGGGAGGCAGCCGCGCTGGATGGTGTTGCCGGTGACGCGCAGGCCCTGCACCCCGGTGGCGGCGATGCCGGCGGTCTGCCGGTACACCGTCATGGTGTTGTCCGTGGCGACGCCGTTGACCAGGTTGCCGGCCAGGGTGACGTCCTTCGCCCCGGCGGCCACCGAGATCGCCGTGGCGCTGGCGGCGGGGAAGGACAGCGCGGCGTGGGACCTGGTCACGGCGACGGTGCTGGACGCGCCGTCGATGCTCAGGGCGTTGCCGTCGGACCCGCTGAGGTGGTCGGAGTCGATGGTGATCCGGCTGGAGCCCTGGACGAGCAGGCCCGGCGCGTTGCCACCGGAGAGGGTGAGGTGACTGATCGTCACGTCGCTGACCCCGTCCAGGGTCAGGGCGGGCTTACCGGCCGCACCGTTGAACGACATGATCTGCGGCGTGTTGGTGCCGCCGGTGATGGTCAGTCCGGAGGTGCGGACGACCACGGCCTCCATGGCGGAGGGCGGGCTGACCCCCTCGTCCTTGCCGTCGACCCGGATCGCGTCGCCGGGCACGGCCGCGTCCACGGCGTGCTGCAGGCTGCAGAACGGCGCCGCCTGGGTGCCCGTCCCGGTGTCCGTGGTGCAGATGGTGCGGGTGACGGTGTAGATCGTCCGGCCCGTGAACGGCGCCGCGGCGGACCGGGCGGCAGCCGCGACCTGGCCCTGCACCCGGTAGGAGTTGCTCGCCGGGCTGGTGAAGGTCTTGGCGCCGGGCAGCTCCCACCCGCTCGGGGCGGGCGCCGGCACGGCGTTCGATACGGCGTTCGGGGCCGGGTCGGCATACGCCTGGCCCGGCAAGAAGGCGAATCCGGCGGCGAGAGCCGCAGCGGTCGCGACGAGACGGCGGTGGTGCACCAGCCCCCCAGCTTGAATGATCTGACAATCGCTCCTATGGCGGCGTCAGATTACAAGAAGCCGTGCGCGCACCGACAAGCGCGCCCCCGCACCCGGCCCACCCCCGAAGCACCCGCGCACCCGGCGCAGTTGCCGTGCTTCGCCGTCGCACGAACGACCGAAGGCCCTCCCGGATGATCCCGGAAGGGCCTTCGATGTTGGGTGGAGCTGAGGGGATTCGAACCCCTGACCCCCTCGATGCGAACTACCGGCGGGGCGGTCGCTGGGGTCTCCCGTCCTGGCTCTCCGGCCTGTGGCGTCTGCTGGCGGTCACCCGCGATCGCCACGGTTGCTGTACAGGGCTGCTGTACGGGCGGAGCTAATGCAGCCGCTCCGCAGCGTCGTACTCGGCCACCCGGAAGGTCGAACAGTGGGTGCGGGACGGTGTCGCCCGTTCGATCAGAGCTCTGAGTGCCGGGCCGTGAAGTACCCGCACGCCCATCGCGCCACCAGCTGGCCCACGCGGTACACCATAGAGGGATTGTCCGGTCCCCCTCGACCTCGGAGCTGGCCCGCCGAAGGCCTCGACCTCGATCTTGCGGGGCAGGCTGTCGATGTCGCGGCGTATCCGTTGGGGCTGACGTCTACAGGCTTGCATCCGGCGGCCCGTTCCCAGGCGACGACGTGGTCAGTGGCTATGCGCTCGATGCTGTCGTACCCATGCGCCTCCCGCTTCGAGGACCTGTCTACCAGCCCAGCCCAGCCCGCTCGACCAGGACCCTGCAATACAAGGATTGGCATGGAGCACTCATCCCGACCTGCTGATGAGCCACATTGGCGACCTCGCGGGCTCGTTGACACCAGCGACCGCGATTCACCGCCACGTACTGTGTAATCTGGCGCGCCACTGGCACACTCGCCGCAAACGGCTGCTCACAACCAGCTCGGGAGGCGACGACACAACCTCCGCGCTCACTACTGGACTGGAAGTCCATTTGTCAGCGGCCGAGCGACTGCGCGATCGGGCGGCTCGAACTAGCAGGCCCTCAGAAAGCGCTGTGGCCCTCTCAGTGCACCGCTCGGCGGCTTGGCCATTATACGCCCAATGCGCCCCTACGACTCCACGAGCAAGCCAAGGAGCGACACTTTAGGATGCCGGGATGCAGGGCGCCTCGCAATGCGTGAAGATGGAACTTGAACCGGCATGTAGCGATGTCACGCCGTGCATTTGAGGTGTCGCATGTACGGATTTGAAACAGTTGCAGCACAGACGACGGGAACGAACTGGGCACTCATTGGCCCACTCATTGGCGCCATCGTGGCTATAGTCGGACTACTGCTGGCCGAGCGCCATCGAAAAATGGAATCAGTTCAGACTGTTGTAGATCGATCCGTTGACGCAAGAATCGGGCAGGTTTTCCGCGAGTTTAGTGAATACGAGTCGTCCGCCAGGGCGGCCCTGGAAAGCTCCCGCGAGATGGAGAATCAATTCCAGCAGCGCATAGAAGATTCAGAGTCGCTCACCAACAGGCTGGACGAACTCCTCGGCTCGGGGCGAGAAGCTGTCTCTACTCTTGAAAATTCCAAAGCCATGATCCCCGCACTTCTGCTCGAGCACGCAAGGGCAAGCGCGGATATCCCAACAGCACTTGGATTCCTCTCATCACTTGCAAATACTCCGGTAGCGTCATCGGATGAGTTTGAGCGTGGTGGAGACCGGGCCTACAAGCTTCGCAACTACGAGCTTGCCCTTAGGCTCTACGAGCGCGCAGTCACGGTTACCCCGCAGAACGCTAACGCGACGGCATCCCTAATCCGCATGCGCGCCCGCCTCGGAAGAGTCCCCGTACAGGAGGCAATAAAGGAGATATCGGACCTGGCATTGGCGCACCCAAAGGGCCGAACCGTTCTAATCGAAGCAGCCAATACATGCATGGATTTTGACGATTTCGAATCACTCATGACCCTATGTGGAAAAATGCTTGAGATTTCCCCAAGGAATACGGTCGCCTGGAGGAATCTTGCAATTGCAAGGGGTGAGCTGAATGCCCAGCCTGACTCAGTGGAGGATGCATACGAGAAGGCGTTGAACTATATCGAACCAGGCCCTAGCGAGAGCGGCGATCTGGCCAATACAGCAAAGGCCTACGTGGGATTTCTCACTGCACGTCGAGACTTCAACAAGGCTCGGGAAATCATAGTACAGGGTCTTCAGGCGAATCCCGGCCTCGAAATTCTGCTTGTGCTGCGCGGAGACCTTGAAGTTGCAAGCTCCGGGGATATGAACCTCGCTGGATGGTGCTATAACGAGGTGGCGAACAATGGGGCAGACCCGGGCATTCAATTGGTTGCTATAACCAAACTTGAGGAACTGGCCAAGCGGGTCAATCTGATGAGGAGAGGGATAATTTCCACCCAATCGGCAACGGGCGCACCCTTCTCTGGATATTCCCAATCCACCGAGGGCGGGGAAAGGCCTCCTGCGGCAGCCTAAGAGGCCTCAGTCCGGTTTCGTTGCCTTTCTAGACGCAAACGAGGGTGGTGGAGCGGTTTTGGCCGGTGTCCTGTCTGGTCTGGGTCCGAGCATGATCGGGGGGCCGTAAGCTGCTGCGACTCGGTCAGGGCTCTTTGGGCCTGACCGCAACTTGGCCGAGTGGCCCCCCGGTCGTGCTCGGTGTGGGTCCCGGTCCTGGCAGGTGGGTAAAACCGTGGAGCCGCCCGCCCCGGCCACGGCGGGGTTGGTCCTGAGGTTGGCCCTCTGTGCCTTCCCTGTGCTGGGGTGGGGTGAAGCTGGACCTTGTCCGTTTTCGCCCCGGCCTTAGCTTCCGCCCCTCGGGCGCGGACGGTCGACGGCGAAGCCCCAGCCGGGGCGAAGACAGGAGGCG